>JPPB01000025.1 GCA_001483205.1 alpha proteobacterium 3107 | reverse complement strand
CGAAACCCCTCCACCAGTGCATCCGCCAGACGCGACGCGCGCGGCTCGGTCTCGGTGCGCACAAGGTCCATCAGAACCGTGGCGATGGTGTCGTCATGTTCCGCCAGATCGACGCCCGCCAGCAAATCGGCCCGGTCATGCCGTTCCGCAAGGCGCGCCGAGGCCGCATCCGTCGCCGCGCCGGACAGCGTGTAAACCGTTGCCCCCGCCGCGCCGCCCTCGGAAACGGAATCGGCGTGCAGCGACAGGAAGACATCGGCGCGCGCCGTCCGTGCAATGGAAACCCGGCGCTCAAGCGGCACGAAAATATCCTCTTCCCGCGTCAGCACGACCTTGAAATTCCCTGCCCGCAAAAGCTGTTCGCGCAGGGTGCGGGCGAATCGCAGCATCAGGTCGGCCTCGGCCAGACCATCGCTTTCAGCGCCGGGGTCAATGCCGCCATGTCCGGGGTCAAGCACCACCACCAGCGGCCTGTCGCCGGAGTACCGCCGGATCGGGGACAGAGTGTCCGCCGCCTCCGGCCTGTCCGGTATCCATGAGGGGCGAAAGGCCTCTGCCGTTGTCTCGCCCATAGCGATGCCGACCTGCGCGCCGCCTGTCACCGGATCAACCCGCATCCCGGCGCGGCGCAGCTCCATCGGCCTGTCGAGCGACACCACCAGACGCGACCACCCACCGCGCAGATGGCCGCCCCGGATGCCGGTTATCGGCGGCGCGACCAGAAAGGCGTTGCGGTCGAGCGCGCCCCAATCGGCCTCGCGGAAATCGACCAGAAGCCGCCAGGGATCGCCCAGGGTGAACACCCTGTAGGGCACGGCCTGGGTCAGGGACAGGTTCACAATCAGCTCGTCACCGGCCAGATGCGCCCCGCTGCCGTCCCGTTCGAGGCGGGCCAGTGCCGACATGTCCTGAGCGGGTGCAGGCGCGACCGAGAGCGCCAGCAGCATACACAGCGCACGGAAGGCACGAAAGATTTGACGCAGGTCGTTCATCTGCCCGAACTCCCCAGGGACGGGCACATATTAACCATCTCGCAGGCATTGGCCATACCCCGAAGGGCGCGCGCGCCAGGCGGATGGTTTGGTTGCCGATGCACCATTATGCAAAGGTCTCTTATGCCCCGGCCACATCGCCCGCGAAGATCACAATCAGGGCATAACGCACACCACGCCTTGCACTTTGCGCCGAACCCTCTGTAAAGTCATCCCTGTCCCGGTTAACCGACGCGGCTGCGGAAGGTCAATGACAGGTCTGAACCTCATGCCCAGAGCTTTTCCGATTGCCATCGGCGCGCTGTTGCTGTGCCTTCTGACCACCCTTCCGGCCCGCGCTCAGGGCCTCATCCGGGACGCCGAGATTGAACATTCGCTCGGCACCCTCGCGCGCCCGATCCTCGACGCCGCCGGTCTGTCCCCCGACACGGTGAAAATCCTGCTGATCAACAATCCGTCGCTGAATGCCTTCGTCGTCGATGGCGCGCATATTTTCCTGCATTCGGGGCTGGTCAGAAGGCTCGACACGCCAGAGATGTTTCAGGCGATCATCGCCCATGAGGCCGCCCATATCGCCAACGGGCACATCGCCCGGCGCACGGTGAGCGCCCGGAACGCCCAGACTGCCACCACCCTTGGCGTGTTGCTCTCGGGTATCCTCGCCGCCGCCGGAAACACCCAGGCGGCCACCGGTTTTGTCTTGGGAAGCGCCAGCACCGCAGAGCGGTTGTTTCTGGCCCATACCAGAGATGAGGAAAACGCCGCCGATCAGGCCGCCGTGCGCTATATGGCCCGGGCCGGGGTCAATCCCCTCGCGCTGGCGGATGTGCTGGAAATCTTCAAGGGGCAGGATACGCTGAGCGAGAGCCGTCAGGATCCTTACGCGCGCACCCACCCCCTGACCCGCGAACGCCTGCGGGTCGTGCGCGGATACGCCGCCGCCCTTGACGTGCAGAGCACCGGGGCCGACGACGACAGCGCCTATTGGTTCGCCCGCGCGCGCGGCAAGCTCGATGCGTTTCTGGGCAATCCGGGGCGGGTCATCCGCAGGCTGGAGTCAAAAGAGCCGGATTCCATCACCCTGATGCAGCGCGCCGTCGCCTATCACCGCCTGTCCGATTTCGACCGGGCGATTGCCAATATGGACGCCCTGATGCGCGCCCGGCCCGATGATGCCTATGTCAGCGAGCTGAAGGGCCAGATACTGCACGAAGCCAGACAGTTTGCCGCCGCCGCCGATGCCTATGCGCGCGCGGTCAGCCTTGCGCCGAAAGAGCCGCTGATACTGGCAGGTCATGGCCGGGCGTTGCTGGCCCTTGATACCACCGCCGACAATCGCCGCGCGCTTGAAGTGCTGGAGCGCGCCCGCGCCCATGATCCGTTTCAGCCCCGGATGCTGCGTGATCTGGCGCTGGCCCATGCGCGGCTTGGCAATGACGGCATGGCGTCGCTGGCAACCGCAGAGCGTTTCGCGCTGATCGGGCGTCTGAAGGATGCGGCGATTCATGCGAAACGGGCAAGCGATCTGTTGGAACAGGGGTCGCAGGCGTGGAACCGGGCGCAGGATGTATTGAACGCGGCAGAGGCCGCACAGAAACGGAGATAACCAGACATGATGCACATGATGCGCTTCCTGATGCTGATTGCCTTTCTGGCCACCGGTCTGGCGACCGCCGCCGCGGCCTTTGATCCGCAAAACCTGTCCGCAGAGGGCCGCGCCGCCCTTCATGCTGAAATCCGCTCGTATCTTCTTGAAAACCCCGAAGTGCTGATTGAAGTGTCCGAGGTGCTGGAACAGCGCCGCCGGGCGTCGCAGGAACAGCAGGATGCGGACCTGATTCGGGACAATGCCGGGGCGATCTATAATGACGGCGCGTCCCATGTCGGTGGCAACCCGGACGGCGATGTGACGCTGGTCGAGTTTATAGATTACCGCTGTGGCTATTGTCGGCGGGCACATCCCGAAATCGCCGAACTGATTGCCTCGGACGGCAATATCCGGCTGATCGTCAAGGAATTTCCGATCCTGGGCGAACAGTCGGACCTGTCGGCGAAATTCGCCATTGCGGTCAGGCAGGTTGCGGGGCGGGAGGCCTATGAGGGGATCGGCGATGAGCTGATGGCGTTTCGCGGCCAGGTGACAACCGATTCCCTGCGCGGGCTGGCAGAGGGGCACGGGCTTGACGCCGGGGCGGTCATTGAGCGGATGGACAGCGGGGAGGTTGCTGCTGAAATCGCTGCCAACCGGGCACTTGCTCAGGTCTTGGGGATCAACGGCACACCGGCATTTGTGCTGGGTGATGCGATGATCCGGGGCTATCTGCCGCTCGACGCCATGCGGGAACTGGTCAGCGCCGCCCGCGACGGCTGAGCGGGGCAGCAGCGCACAGGGGGCGCGCGCCGCCCATCCCATTGAGAAGACTTCTGTATAAGGCTGTATCGCCCCCCGAATGCCCCGCCCGGCGGAACACCGGGCAGCGCCTCAACCTATTGCAACGTATTGGCTTTATGGAAAGACCATCGCCAGTGTGAAATGTCGGGAAAAGCGCCCGCCCAGGCAGGCGGCTGCCCGGCGCGATCAATATGCAAAGGTCTTTCAGCCCAGAAACACCTTGCCCGTCATCGTCGCCGGAATTTCAGCGCCCAGCCTGCCAAGGATCGTCGGGGCCAGTTGGGTCTGATCCAGAACCACCCCGTCATCAGGCCCCCGGGCATCGCCGAAATAATAGAGCGCAACATCCTGCTGGTCCCCGCCACGCCCACCGTGATGGCCCCGGTCGCTCTGCCCGTGATCGGCAGTGACGATCACCTCGTATCCGGCCTCTCGCCAGCGCCTGATATAGGGCGCAAGCTGTTCGTCGGCGATAAAGCACGCCCGGTCCATCTCGATACAGTCATGGCCGTATTTGTGCCCGGTGCTGTCCAGGGTGCAGGTGTGCAGAATGCCGTAGTTCAGGGCGAACCGCTCTGTCAGCATGGTCAGCGTCGCATAAAGATCAGCATCGGACGGGTTCATGTAGTTGTCCCGGTTATAGCCGGTCATGGTGTGAAAGCGACCATGGTTGATCGCGGCGCTGTCCGGCTCATCATATTCGATGTCGCGGACCGGATCGAAAGGCGCGCGGTTGAAAAATTCCGACCACCAGGACAGCGTGACCGCCCCGGTAATGCCGCCCCCGGCGCGCACCTGCGAAAACACATCCGGCAGGCCCAGGTGAAAGATGTTGTCATTTCCGGTGCAGCCGTGAACGGCGGGCACGACGCCGCTGTGGATAGAGGCATAGCAACAGGCCGAGGTGGACGGCAGCACCGAGCGCATCCGCCAGACGCGCGCGTCGCCGCTGTCAACCCATCCTTCCAGATTGCCGAACAGCCTGCGCCAGTTGCGCCACGGCACACCGTCAAGAATGATCAGAAGCAGTTTGTCTTTCATTGCGTGCTCCACAGGGTTTTGCGGTTTTCCCGATGTTCCGCTAAAGGATTTATCACCGCCCGTAAATGCGGGCCGTGACATCGGCGTGACGCAAACAGGGAAAATCACGGCGCGGGCCGGTTTCGGGCCGGGTGTTGGCAATCAGCGCAGACAGGGATGGTACCGCCTCCCCGGCTTGAACGGGGGACCTCTGGATCCACAATCCAGCGCTCTGACCAACTGAGCTAAGGCGGCACTGTTTGCGCGATGTATCCGCCCCGGCGGGCGAATGCAAGCGAACATCGGGGGCGGGGTGCGGAATCCGCCCCCGCAGGCCAAAGCGCCCCCCGCCCTTGCAATCCGGTGTCATACCCGATAGCCCGGACACCGGGCCGCAAAGAGGCGCACAATGGGCATCAACACGGAACGGGAGCTGGAGGCGACCCTGCAAATCGGGCCGACCGATCAGGGCATGGTGCGCCTGTTCGTCTCCGGTGGTCAAACCGAAATTCCCATGGATTTCGACCCGGAAGAGGCCCGCGACATTGCCGGGGAAATTCTGATGGCGGCTAAGGCGGCAGAGGCGCTCGGGCCATGACCGCCCGCCCCCGTCCGGCCATCAACCGGCTGTAGGATGACGCGCCCCGGCTCAGCCATCACAGAGCGGTCTTCGGGGCGGCTGCTCTGGCGGGAAGAGGCGGCGGTCTTTGCCCCGTCGGGTGACAGGGTGGCGCGGCGCGGCCAAAGGGGGGGCGGGGCCGTCCTCATCCCCGACACACCTGCGGCAGAGGCAATCACCGCCATCTATCCGGGGGGCATCGCCTGCCGGGGGTTTTGCGTCGCCCCGCCGGGATACAGCGCCGAGCGACCATTTATGTCCCCCGCCCGGCCCTCTCTGTGCTGTCTGACCTCCGGCACCAGCGGCACCCCCCGGATGATCGAGCGCAGCCAGCAAAGTTGGTGTGCAAGCATCCGACAGAACGCGGGCACCTGGCGGGTCGGCGCGCATGACAGCTATGCGGTGCTGGGGGCGCTCAGCCACTCGCTGGCGCTTTACGCCGCTGCCGAGGCGCTGCATCTGGGGGCTGATCTGCATCTGCTGGCCGGGGTGAGACCGGACCGGCAGGCGGCGCGTCTGGGGCGCGCGGCGGTCAGCATTCTCTATGCCACGCCCGCGCAGGCACGGCTGTTGCCGGAACCGCCCGGCGGTGTCTGGCCGGGCTTGCGGCTGATCCTGATCGGCGGGGCGAGGCTGGATGCAGAGACCCGCAACCGGTTGTGCCGCTTTGCACCGAATGCCCGCCTGCATGAGT
>JPPB01000024.1 GCA_001483205.1 alpha proteobacterium 3107 | reverse complement strand
AAAAGGCAAAACCCGCGTCCGGCACGCTCGGGGCGGCGCGCGCCCCCCTGACGGGTCGGACGTGACCCCTAAAAAAACCGTAAATCACAGATTTCCCACGACATTTACCAATTCTTCGGACATGGGTGAAAGGGTCGCCCCGGACTGAGCCGGGAAAGGGGCCGATGGCAGCACAGGAACGATTTATCTGGCTGGATGCGTTGCGTCTGGCCGCCGGTCTGTCGATGGTGGGGCTGCACGCAACCGCGGATGCGTCCGGGGGCGCGTGGGCGGCCTATCCCGTCTCTGACCGCATTCTGCCGCTGCTTTTGCGCGCGGTGCTCTATACCGCACGGACAGAGCTGTTTCTGATCATCTCGGTCTTTCTGTTGCTGATGACGCTTGACCGCCGCCCGCGCAGCTATGGCGAGACCATCCGCGAACAGGCCCGCCGCCTGCTGCCCCCGTTTCTGTTCTGGACCGTTTTCTATGCCTTCTACAGCCTGATCAAGGCGGATGCGTTCGGGTATCTGCCCGCCCGGTTAGATGCGCTTGCCAGCCCCGCCGCCTGGGGCGGTTATCTGCTGCTCGGCAGCGTCAAATACCACATGCACTTTATCCCGACCCTGTTTGGCCTGCTGCTGTTCTATCCGCTGTTCCGGCTGGCGGTGCGTTACCCGGCGCTGGGGGCAATGGTGCTGGCCTGTCTGATGGTCAGGCACGAGCTTGACCGGTTCATCTATGCCGCTTTCCACGGGTCAGAGGCGTTGCCGTTTCTGGCGCGGGGGGTCAAGATACTGACCTATGCCGGATACGGCCTTGCCGCCGCCGCCGCTCTGGGGGTCTGGCGGCGGATACAGGCAGGCGGGGCAGACGCGGCGGGCACGGCGGGGGCAGACCGGCGCTGGCTGCCGCTGGTGCTGTATACCGGTCTGCTGTTGTTCCTGATCAAGCTGGTCGCCACCCGCAAGACCATCGAGACCGGCGCATGGCCGTTCCTTTACACCCCCGGATACTGGGCGGATTTCCTGATGCCGCTGGTGCTGTTTGCGGTCTGCATGTTGCTGGGACACCGCAGATGGTCGCCGGTGCTGTCGCGCCTTGCCCCCTATTCCTTTGGCATCTACCTCTGCCACCCCATTTTTCTCGACCTGGCCGAGATCGGGCTGCACGGCCTGCAATGGCCGCCGGTCGCGCAGGTGTGGGTGAAGATAGGCACCACCATCGCCCTGACCTCTGCGCTGGTTGCGCTGATCGCCCGCATTCCGGCGCTGGCCTGGACCATCGGGCTGGGCCCCCTGCCCCGGCTGTCAGGGCCGGGACATGCAAGATCAGGAGTCCCGGATGCTCATTGATGTTGACCCTGCCGAAGGCGGTATCGCCATTTTGCGCCCGCGCGCGCGGGCCGTCCGGTCCGACGCCCTTGAGCCTCTGACCCGCATCTGCCGGGGGATCGGGGCGCAGGGCAAACGCGCCGTGGTGCTGGATATGTCGCGGGCCGGGCGAATCCCTGCGTCCGGGCTGGCGGCGCTGGTCGAGCTGATGGCGCTCCACCCCACGCTGCATTTCGGCTTTTGCGGGTTTCCGGCCCGGACCCTGCGCAATCTGGAACGGCTGGGCCTGGAGCGCGCGATGCCGGTGCATCCGTCGGTCGGGGCCGCCCTGTCCGCGCCGGAGTTCGCGGCCCTGAAGCTGGCGGGCACTCAGGCGGTGCTGCTCTGTGCCGAAAACCGGGCACCCTGTCCGCACCTGCCCGAACATACCCCGACCGCGTTGCTGGATGTGCTGGGCAAGCCGGTCCTGCAACGGGCCATTGACCGGCTGAGGGGGTTCGGGGTGCGGGATTTCATCGTCACCACCGGCCAGGCGGGGGCACAAATATCCGCCTGTCTGGGGCAGAACCGCCGCGCCGGTCAGACGGTCTTGCAGATCAACGACGGCGGGCAGGGCACCGGCGGATGGTGGCAGCGGACACGGAGCAGCGGGTCGGGCCTCATTCACATGCAGGCGGCCCATAATCTGTTCTCGCAGCCCTTTATCGTCAGCCGGGGCACCCTGCTGTGTGATGCAGACCTTGCCGCGATGATGGAGCAGCACCGGGCGACCGGGGCGGCGGTCACCTATCTGGCGCGGCGGGGTGAGGACCGCGCCGGGACGGGCGCTTCACTGCCCCATGCGCCCGCCGCAACCGCCGGAATTTACATCTTCAGCCCCGATGCGCTTGAGGGCTTCGGGGACCGCCCGAACCTCAGCATCAGCCGGGACATCCTGCCCCAACTCTCTGCCCGCAAACGCGCCGTCATCCCGTTTCGCGCCCTCCATCAGTTGTGTGAAATCACCGACGGGCCGTCCTATTACGCCGCCGTTTCCGGGGTGCTGAGGCAGGCGGCCCCGCTTGCCGTTCCCACCGGGCGGGAAGTCCGGCCCGGCGTCTGGGTCCACCCGGAGGCCGATATTTCCGCCCGCGCCGGGATTGTGGCCCCGTGTTATATCGGTGCCGGCGCGCGGGTCGGGCCGGGCGCTCGGGTGATCGGCCCGGCGATTATCGGCGCGGGCTGTGTGCTGCATCGCAAGAGCCTGGTGCGCGACAGCCTGATCCTGCCCGGAACCCATCTGGGGCCGGGGGCGCGGGCGGAGGGCGCAATCGTCTCGGCCGACGGGGAGATGAGCCACCGGATACCCCCGGCGCAAACCGCGGTCAGTGCGCCACCGGATCATGGGGGCCGGGCCGGACGGCGCGCCATCCCGCGTCTGGAGCGTCTGGCATGACCGGCGGGCCGAAAGCGGTGCTTTATGCGCTTGGCCTCTGTGCGCTTATCGGGGCCGGGGGCCACCCGGCACATGCCGACACGCAGGACCGTTTCTGGATATTGTGGGAGCAGATCAGACATGCGGGCAGCAACTGCCCGGACGGCAGCGGCTGTCGGCAGGTGCGTGAGTATTCCAGCCGCCCGTTCACCCCGGACCGGACGGACTGGCTGTATCGGATGTTCGGCCTGAGCCGGGGCCGCACGCCGGGGGCGGGCAGAGCCGGGGAACGCCCGGACGCGCCGCGTGTCTGTCAGGACACATCCCGAACCGGCGGCCCCGGATCAGACCCGGAACGGCAGTTCCTGTCGGAGTCGCTTGACGCGCTGCGCGGCCTTGCCGGGATTGGTCTCGACCTGCGTTCCCTGCGCCCGCCGCCCGGCTTTGATTCGGGCTTCGGGGCCGATCTTCAGGCCGAGTTCGAGCGCCGGTTCCGGGCGCTGGGGCTGCTGGTGCTTGACCCGCGCGAGGCGGCGCGCCTGCCCGGACAGCCAAAGCTGAACATCTTTCTGTCCTTCACCGACCCGGACGGCGCGTGCGCATACAGCTATTCGGTGTTTGCCAGCCTGAGCCAGACCGCGCTTTTGTCCCGCGATCCGGCGACCAAACTGTCGGTCGGGGTGTGGTCCTTTTCGACCAAATCCTCGGCAGAGTTTGCGGATGCAACCGAATATGACGCGGTTCTGCGGGTGCTGGAGGCGTTCGAGCGCGATTTCAGCAAGGCCAATGATCCGGAGTGATCGGGGGTATGGCCAAATGACTGTATTTTGGCCTGGGCCGGACGCTGCTTGGGCAGTTCCGCCGGGCGGGACAGGTTGGTCACTGACGCGCCAATATGTCAGAGGCCTCATATATCTTAACGGCTTGTTTTGTCTTTCCCCATACCCCGGACGGACATGACGCCTGCGCGACAGTTTCCCGAACCCGTTCCCGGCTCTGTAACCCGTAACCCGTAACCCGTAACCGAGTATCTGCCGCCCCCGGATGTCCCGCCCCTATTTTCACCAGTTCGAGGATCGGTTTCCGCCCCCCGCGCCGCCTCTGCCGCCGCACCGGGCCACCGCATGGCACCTGATGGCGGGCCTGACCATCGGGCTGGGCGTCTGGTATATCTGCTGGCGGTGGAGCGTATCACTCAACCCCGACGCCATCGTCTTTTCGGTGGCGGTGGCGGCGGCGGAAACCTTGTCCTTTGCCGGAACACTGCTGTTTTTCCATGACATCTGGGACGAAAACGACACCCCGACCACCCCGCCGCCGGACAACCGCGCCGATCTGGGGCTGGAGGGCGACGGGCCGATCCGCGTTGATCTGTTCATCACCACCTTTGATGAAGAGGCCGCGCTGGTCGCCCCGTCGCTGGAGGCCACCCGCGCGCTGCGCATCCCGACAGGCGTCACGCTCAGCCTTCACCTGCTTGACGACGGAAACCGGGCGGAATTTGCCGCCCTCGCCGACCGGTTCGGCGCGCGCTATCACACACGGCACGGCAATCGGGGGTTCAAGGCGGGCAACCTCAAAAATGCCCTGTTCGCCACGCGGGGCGATTTCATCATCATCTGCGACGCGGACACCCGGATATTGCCGGGGTTCGTCGAGCACACACTGGGCTATTTCCGCGACCCGCGCGTGGCCTGGGTGCAGACGCCGCACTGGTTCTATGACATCCCGCCGGGCGAGAGCTGGCGCGCCTGGCTGACGCGGAAATTCGGGGCGCGCGCGCGGGTCGCGGCACCCCTTATGGCCTGGCTGACCGGGCGGGAACGGGTTGGCGAAGACCCGTTCCTGGCCAATCCCGGCCTGTTTTTCGATGTCGTGCAGCGACGGCGCAACCGCAATCATGCCTCTTTCTGTTGCGGGGCCGGGTCAATCCACCGGCGCGAAGCGCTGTTTGACTGCGCGCTGAAACGGCAGGGGGATCAAATGCGGGAGCTGCTGAAATCAGGCGGGGCGGGGCGGGGAGCCGCTTCTGATCCCTTATCCGCCCCGGCCCCGGCCTCTGCGCTTCTGGCCCGAACCGAGGTCGAGCCGTTCCGCTTTCACGTCTCTGAAGACATCCACACATCCATCCTGCAACACGCGGACGGGTGGCGGTCGGTCTATCATCCGCAGGCCGAAACCCGCATGTTGTCGCCGTGGTCGATGCGGGCGTGGAAAACCCAGCAACTGAAATACGCGGGCGGCACGTTCGATATAATCCTGCGCGCCAATCCGCTGTGGCGTTCGGGCATGGGCTGGCGCATCAGGCTGCACTATGCGGCGACGTTCTGGTCCTATCTGTCGGTGTTGTGGATTCCGGTTCTGCTGCTCGCGCCGGTGTTTTCCCTGTTAACCGGCATCGCCCCCGTCGCCGCCTATTCGGCAGAGTTCTTTCTGCATATCCTGCCGATCCTGATCACTAATGAGCTGGCACTCATCCTTGCCTGCAAGGGGCATGACATCCATTCCGGGCGCATTCTGTCGCTTGGCCTGTTGCCGTTGCGGTATCAGGCGCTCGGTCAGGTGCTGCGCGGGCGGCGGGTGGCCTTTCCGCCGACGCCGAAGACACCCGCCCGGTTGCAGGGGTTGCGCCACGCGCTGCCGAATCTGCTGTTGCTGGGGGTGATGGCCGCCGCGGGCCTGTGGGGGATCGCCGGATACATGACCGGGCAGAGCGGGCAGACCGTGCCGTTTCTGGTGGTCAATCTGTTCTGGCTGATGCTGAACGCCAATGCCGTCAATCGTGCGGTTCTGGCGGCTCTGTGGCAACCGCCGGAAATGGCAAGCGAGAGGATGGCGTGACGATATGGCGTTGATAAGGCCTCTGTGTATTGGCCAAGCCGGGCAGGGTGGTTTGGCCACTGACGCGCCAATAGGTCAGAGGTGCTGCCCTTATCCGCGGATAAGGTCCGCCGCCCGTGCCGGGACAGAGGCGCGACCCGTCCGAAAGGCAGCGCCCGGCCCGGCGGGTGCAAAGC
>JPPB01000023.1 GCA_001483205.1 alpha proteobacterium 3107 | reverse complement strand
TAGCGCAACCGTGCCGGTGGGTCCATCGGCAAAACCGCCGCCGGGTTAGAGACCTCTGCACAATAGCGCGTCGGCACCCAAACCGTCCGCCCGGCGGAACGCCGGGCAGCGCCTGCCCCGGCGGGCGCTGCCCTCGCCGTTGTTGTGAAACCCATCACCCATACCCCCGCCGGACCCGGACATCATGCAGAAGTCTTGGGCCATTCGCGCCTCTGTCCCGGCAAAACCGCCGCCCGCTCAGCACTTGCGGAAGGTCAGATAATGCGGCACCCGCCCGGCCCGTAACGCCTTTTGCTCATAGCGGGTCGAGGGCCAGTCCGCCCACGGGTCGCGCCAGTCCTGCGCACTTTCCGCCAGCCACTCAAAACCATGGGCGGGCACCTCTTGCAGGGTCTGGCGCACATAGTCCGGTATGTCGGTGGCCACCCGGAACACCGCCCCCGGCTTCAGCACACGGGCGAGCGGCTCCAGATAATCCGGGGTGACGAAACGCCGCCGGTGGTGTCTGGTCTTGGGCCAGGGATCGGGATAGAGCAGGAAGGCCCGCGAGACCGAGGCATCGGGCAACAGATCAAACAGATCACGCACATCGCCGGGGTGGATGCGGACATTATCAAGCCGCATCCGTCTGAGCTTGCCCAGAAGCATCGCGACGCCCTTGATGTAAGGCTCGCAGCCGATGATGCCGACATCGGGCGCGCGGGCGGCCTGATGCACCATGTGCTCGCCGCCGCCAAAGCCGATCTCGAGCCAGACCGGTTTGCCGCCGAAAAGCGCGCCCGGATCAAGGGGGGTTCTGTCCGGGTTTTCGTCCCACGTGACCGACCCCGGCGACAGGGCCTGCAAATCCTCGTTCAGCCAGACCCGTTGGTTGTCGCGCAGATGCCTGCCCCTGCGACGGCCATGAAGGGTGCGCCATGGGGGGGATTTCGGGTGCCGGTTGGTGTTTTCAGCCATGGGGGATGCCCTAGCCTGTCGCCGTGCGGGGCGCAATCCGTCGCTGAGGGCGGGGCACCCAAAGCCAGCAATCACCCGTCGCCCCGGCCCTCGATCCGGGTCAGATCAGCCACCGTCAGGCACAACGCCCGCATCCGCGCCAGCATGTTCAGACGGTTGCGCCGGATCGCACTATCCCCGGTATTCACCTGCACCGCCTCGAAAAACGCATCAACCGGGGCGCGCAAAGCCGCCATAGCCCCCATTGCCGCCGCAAAATCCTCGGCCTCAATCGCCGGAGAGATCGCGCCCTCTGCCCGGTCGAGCGCGGCAAAGAGGGCTGTCTCTGCCTCTTCGCCCGCGCATTTCACATCCTCGCTGCCGGAATACGCGACCCCATCCCGCGCCTCTGCCTGGGTCAGAATATTGTTCGCCCGCCTGAACCCCCGCAACAGGTTTTCCCCGTCATCGGTCTTCAGGAACGTGGCCAGAGCCTGCGCCCGCCTGACCAGCAACGTCAGGTCATCATTGCCCGGCATGGCAATGCAGGCGTCGATCACATCCCTGCGCACCCCTTTCGCCCGCAGGTGAACCTTAAGCCGGTCATGCAGGAAGGACATAAGCTGGGACTCCCTCGCGCCCAGCATCAAAACCATAAGCCCGCGCATCTCCGGCTCATGGTTGTCGGCATGAGACCAGCACAGATCCAACAGCTTCATCCGCAGCCCGTTTTCCAGCACCAGCCGGATGACCCCCAGCGCCGCCCGGCGCAGCGCAAACGGGTCTTTTGATCCGGTCGGCGTATCACCGATCGCCCAGAACCCGGTCAGCGTATCGAGCTTGTCGGCCAGCGCCACGGTGACGGAAACCGGCGCGGTGGGGGTGTCATCCAGCGGCCCGACCGGCGAGTAATGCTCCCGCGCGGCATCGGCGACCTCGGGCGGATACCCCGCAGGCCCGGCATAACAAGCCCCCATGACGCCCTGAAGCTCCGGGAACTCGCGAACCATTTCCGAAGACAGATCGGCCTTTGCCCAGAGTGCGGCGCGCGCGGCGATGTCCCGCTCTGCCCCGGCGAACGGCGCGATTTCCCGCGCCAGGGCAGCAATGCGCCCGATGCGCTTTGCCTGCGTGCCCAACCGGTTGTGAAAGGTCACGGTTTCCAGCGCCTTCAGCCACGGCACCCCGCCCGCTTCGGCCACCTGAATGTCGTTCTCCCAGAAGAACCGCGCATCGGCCAGCCGCGCGGCCAACACCCTCTGATTGCCCGCCAGAATTGTCGCCCCGTTATCCGGGGTTTCAGTATTCGCAACGGTGATGAACCCTTCGATCCGGCCCGTTTCCGGGTTGCGCACCGAAAAGAATTTCTGATGGGTGCGCATAGAGGTCCGCAGCACCTCGGGCGGCAGGTCGAGAAAGGCGGCGTCAATCCCGCCCATCAGCACCACCGGCCATTCGACCAGCCCGGCGACCTCGGCAAGCAGGCCCTCATCCTCGACCACCACCAGCCCCCCGGCGCGGGCGAGCTCAGCGGCGGCCTGCCGGATTTGTTCGGCGCGTTCTTGCGCATCAAGGATCACCCTGCGCGCCCGCAGCCCTTCGGCATAGTCGCCAAATCCGGTCACGACAAATGGGGCCGGGTCCATGAAACGATGGCCACGGGTCTGATTGCCCGCCCGCAGACCGTCGATGTCCAGCGGCACGACCTCTGCGCCCGCCTTATCGGTCAGGATGCAGAGGATCGACTGCAAGGGGCGAATCCAGTGCAGGCGGCCCGCGCCCCAGCGCATGGATTTCGGCCACGGAAAGGCGCGGATCGCGGCCTCCAGAACCCCGGCGACAATCTCTGCCGCCGGGCGGCCCGGCGCTTCGATCACCGCAAAAAAGACACGGCCCTTTTTGTCCTCGCGCTCTTCCAGCCGGTCACGGGTGATCCCTGCGCCGCGCAGAAAGCCCTCGATTGCCGCATCGGGCGCGCCCACACGCGGCCCCCGGCGCTCTGTGCGCACCGCCGGGCTTGCAGGCGGCAGCCCGGTGACCGACAGCGCCAGCCGCCGCGGGGTCGAAAACGCCCTGGCATCCCCATAGGTCAGACCAGCCCCGGCCAGCCCGGTCGTGACCAGCCTTCTGAGGTCTTCGGCAGCCTTATCCTGCATCCGCGCAGGGATTTCCTCGGACAGGAGTTCAATCAGCAGGTCGGGCATGGGGTCAGTTTCTTTCCGGTGCGGGCGGGCAGCCTTCCGGCGGGGATTTTCCATTGAAAACCTGCGCGCCGCAAGAGTTGATCTGACGCCAGACAAAACCGCGCCCGTCCGCTGTCACCGCAACCACGGCGTCGAAACCGTAGACGACGTTCCTTTCGCCCAGAAATGCCCGCGCGCGCCCCTGTTCCAGCGCCGCCCCGATGGATTGGGCGTCGAAACACCCGAACCAGGCGGGCGCGTTCAGCGGCACCGCGCCGGGGTAAGGCTCGAAAGTGTCGGCCAGCATCGCCTGATCGCGGGACGTGGTGAAACAGGCCCGATACCGCAGGGGGGAGCTGTCGGCGTCAATGCCGCGAAAGTCGGTGATCGGAATCGGGGCGGGGGTGCCGGTCGCACGGGTGGTCAGACGGACAGAGCCGTCGCCCACGTCTTCATAGAAGGCGTGGACCTGAAGGTAGTAGAGTGCAACCCCGGCAATGAGCGCGGTGATAACGATGCTTCCCGCCAGCAGCTTTCCGGTCATCAGGGTTGTCCTAAACGGGTAGTGCAATACGGGCAATCGCAAGGCTGTTGCTGGGATTTTTTATGCATCAAGCCGTGAACCACCCCGCCCTCTGAATCGAAAGCACCTTTGATCACGTCAAAAAACATCGCATCCTGCCTCTCGAACTTACGCCACAGGGCATAGGACACCAGATCAGCGAATTGAATGAGCCGCGTTGCGGACGAATCAACAAACATGGGCACATCCACCAGATTGCAAAACTGTCCGTAACGATGCCCGGATTTAACAAATTTGTTGGCCAGAGTCTGCAAACGTGTTTCTTTGGTGTGCTTATCGAGAATGATCAGGCCACGTTGTTTGTTACGCTGTCGATGTTGCCGCTTGAGAAACGCATCAAACCGCGTGCAAATCTGCTCAAACGCAAACTCAATCGGGTCTTCAGGGGAAACTTCCGCCTTTTCGACAACGACGCCAAACAAAGTCCATTTTCCTTGCAGCTTCATGCACTCTTCCAGCGCATGGCGTATATGCGCGGCTCTTTCCGACTTATCACGGATCGAGCGCCAGAACCCTTTGCCGGGAAGCATGTGGCTGCCATGAAATTCCAGCGCCTCGTGATCCTGCGGGCAAATTGCTTTCGCCAATTCGTCCAGGCCGCGGCTCAAATAATATATCTGCCGCTCGAAAAGGCATATCCCCGATAGAACAAAATACCGCTCATCGCGGGATTCCACCGACCCGGCATCATCCAGATAGAGAAGATACATGAGAAAATCCGGATAGAAAAAGTGCATAAAAAGGCAGCCGAGTGAGAACCCTGTCCCAGCGAGTCAGCCTACGCAACTCTCCCGACTGCATGGTCTCCATATATGATAACTTCTTTCCGGTTCGTCAACCCCCAAACCTCACACCGCCCGCCCCCCGGCCTCTGTCAGCACAAAAGCATCGGCGCATTTCTTCGCCAGCGCCCGGACGCGGCCAATATAAGCCTGCCGCTCGGTCACGGAAATCACCCCCCGCGCATCCAGCAGGTTGAAGATATGGCTGGCCCTGATGCACTGATCATAGGCCGGGTGCGCCATGACAATACGCTTGCCACTTTTCAGATCGTCAGGGTCGTGCGCAAGGATCGCCGCGCATTCCGCCTCTGCCTCGGTGAACTGCCTGAGCAAGACCTCGGTATTCGCCACATCAAAGTTGTAGCGGGAATATTCCTGTTCCGTCTGGCGGAAAACATCGCCGTATTTCAGGGCAATAGGGGCATCCGGGTCATTATACGGCATGTCCATCACATGATCGGCCCCCAGCACATACATGGCCAGACGCTCCAGCCCATAGGTCAGCTCTCCGGTCACCGGGCGGCAATCATGCCCGCCGACCTGCTGGAAATAGGTGAACTGGCTGACCTCCATCCCGTCGCACCAGACTTCCCAGCCCAGCCCCCAGGCCCCAAGGGTGGGGCTTTCCCAGTCATCCTCGACAAAGCGGATGTCATGGCGGCCCATATCGACGCCGATGGCCCCGAGCGACCCCAGATAGAGCGCCTGCAAATCGGGCGGGCTGGGTTTGATCACCACCTGAAACTGGTAATAGTGCTGAAGACGGTTCGGGTTTTCACCATAGCGGCCATCGGTCGGGCGGCGCGACGGCTGGGCATAGGCCGCGGCCCAGGGGTTTGGCCCCAGCGCACGCAGGGTCGTGGCCGGGTGAAAGGTGCCCGCGCCGACCTCCATATCATAGGGCTGCATGATGGCACAGCCCTGTGCGGCCCAATAGGCCTGAAGCCGCAGGATGATGTCCTGAAAGCTGCGTGGTTCGCCGGTTTCGCCGGTTCGGGCTGCCATCCTGCGCCTCTCTGAAAATGTGCGTTCTCCATAGTCGGCGGCGGCGGCAGGGTCAATCGGCGGGTGGGGGTGTGGTGGTCTGCCGGTATGAAAAGGTCTGTGCATAGTGTCGCATCGGTGACCAGGCTGTCCGCCAGGCCCGGCGAATAGGTCAGAGGTGTTGCCCTTATCCGCGGATAAGGTCCGCCCTCCCGTGCCGGGACAGATGTGCGACCCGTCCGAAGGGCAGCGCCCGGCCCGGCGGAAGCGAAGCGCCCGCCGTG
>JPPB01000022.1 GCA_001483205.1 alpha proteobacterium 3107 | reverse complement strand
CATGAAACCCTCCTGTGCTGCGGTTTCCGTCATTGAAGCATAAAACCAATTATAGGTCTACACCCTAGTGCACGGTGACACCATCATGGCAGGCGGCTTGGGCCAGGGCACATGCCAGCCAGTTACACCGCCGTCTCGACCCTGGCTTTATCCTGAGGCTTGAGTGGACGCGCCAGAACCACCGCCGTGTCGTAATGCGCCGCCATATCGCTGTAGGTGCGGTTGATCGCCGGATCGTGGAAACAGGCTTTGATCACCGCGGACTTCAGATTATCCGGGACAATCACCACAGGGACGCCGCCGAAGACGTCGAAGTCGCGCACATGGCTCGATATCCAGCCCGGCAGGCTCTGCGTCCAGCTCGCCTCGACATAGGTAAAGTTCGATGCGCCCAGTGTGGCAACAAAAAGCTGGGCGGGCCGCCGCGCGCCGGTCTCCGGGCAGATCACATCCATAGTCTGGCCTGTATAGTCCGCAAACAGCCGTTCCCCGGCCGGGTGCCGTTGGTGCATCACCGGGGAGAGCTTGCCCTCCCGCTGCGAATACAGGCCGCAATACCGGCTGTAGCCATAGCCATCGGGATGAACCTCCCGATACTCCTGCCACAATAGCGCCAGCGTCATACCCTTGCAGCACAGCTCAGTGTGCATGTAAGCCCAATCCGGCGTCGGCACTCGTCGCGCTGATGCAGTAAGGGGGGGCGGGTAGAGAAGGTGCTCAATATCCCTATCAGACAGATAGTCAGACAGAGGCCAGGACAGACTGGCCAGCGGCAAAGCAACTGATCGACGCGAGACTACAGAACGCCGGGTGCGCTCCGTCCGGTATCAAATGCGCATCGCAAAACTCCCCCACCACAAGGACTTCGCCACCTTCGATGACCGCGCGGCCGCCGTCACCCGGACCCGGATCGAACCGTTCTGCACAGGCCAGTTCACCGAAGAGGCGCACAACCTTATCCTGGTGGGTGGAACCGGCACCGGCAAAACCCATATCGCCATCGCGCCCGCAACGACGCTGATCAACAACAGCAAGAAGGCCCGCTTCTTCAATGCCGTCGATCTGATCAATGCCCTGATCAAAGAACAGGCTGGGGGCAATGCCGGGAAGATGATCCGGAAACTGTCGGCCCCGGACGGCGTCATCATCGACGAATGAGGCTACATCCCGTTCCCCAGGTCCGGCGGCGCGCTTCTGTTCCGCCTGATCAGTAAGCTCTGCGAGAAGACCAGCGTCATTATCACAACCAGCCTGGAGTTCGGCGAATGGGGCTCCGTCTTCGGTGACCCAAAGATGACAACCGCCCTGCCGGATCGTGTGACCCACTACTGTGACATCATTGAGACCGGCAACACCTCATACAGGGTCGCGCAGAGCAAACGTCACAGAAAAAAGGAACCGTTCCCAAAGCAAAGCCCCCAGACGGGCCTGCTATATGAGGGTGCCCCGCCTGGGGGCTTTGCGACACAAAAGGGGGGGGCAAATTTAAACGATCATAACGGGTCAGTTTTAAATCCTCATTGACAATTCTGACCCTTAAGCACACCCCACAAAGGACTCCCTGCCGGTTTGCGATGTGGTATTTTCAGGGCATTGCATTCGTCAACGGGATCAGGCAGATTTACAACGCCGCCTGATCAGCTCGTCAACATATTTCGGGCATAGCTCTATTCTCGGTGTTCGGCGTGCTTGTCAGCGCGGCGGTTAGATTTGCCAAGCGGCATCTTCCGGTTTGGAGACGATGATTATGATCTATGATGTCATTGTTGCTGGCGGCGGAACCGCTGGCAGTGTTGCGGCCATAGCAAGCGCGCGCATTGGTGCAAAAACCCTTCTGATCGAACGCAATCATTGCCTGGGCGGGGCCGCCACGATGCGCAATGTGCTCACATGGTGCGGGCTTTACACGCTCGGAGAGGATCGCACACAGGTGGTCAAAGGCATCGCCGACGAAGTGCTTGCGGCGCAGCGCACTTTGGGCGGGCTTGGCCCGGTGATGTCATTCAGAGGTGTCTTTGTCCCGTTCGACCCCGAAAGCCTGAAGGTGGTGCTCGACGACCTGACACTCGGTGCAGGCGTTGATGTGCGCTATGGCGCGGCGGTCCTGTCTGCCAGCCGCGACGGAAACCGGCTAACAGATGTGACAATCGCCCATCACGGCGGTGTCGAAACCTTTACGGCGCGGGCGTTTGTCGATTGCTCAGGCGATGGTGATCTTGCCGCATTCGGCGGGGCAAGCACGCGCTATGGCAATGCGGATGGTGTTAATTTGGGCACATTGGGGTGCCGTTTTGGCGGCATTCCTGCGGATGTTCTGGTGACCGTCGATCAGATTATCGACGCAATCGCCGCAGAGAGTTTTCCCGAGGGTGCCATGACCAAGGATCGCAGTGTGATCGCGCGTCTTCCGACATCGGCTGATCTGGTGGTGTATCTGGCATCCCATGACTATGACCCCAGAGATTCCGGCGCTTTGTCCCGTGCAGAAAGCAACGTGCGTAAACAGGCTTGGAATTATCTGAAGGCCATTCGGTCCATTCCGGGATGTGAAAAGGCCTATTTAGCGTCTACCGGGCCGGAAATCGGAACACGCGAATCCCGCCATCTGAATTGTCGTCATCGCCTGACATGGCCCGAGATCATGGCCCGGACCTCCTACAAAGACACAATCGCGCTGGGCGCGTGGGGGGCAGAGTGGCACGACCGCGCGACCTATCGCAGTGCATTCGACTATCCGGCGGATAAGGGAAGCTATGAAATTCCGTTGGGATGTTTGCATAGCCGCGACACCGAAAACCTGTTTTGCGCGGGCAGGCTTGCCGACGGGGACCGCAAGGGCGGGGCGGCGATCCGCGTGATGGGCACCGCGATGGGCACGGGACATGCTGCCGGGACAGCCGCTGCTTTGATGGCGGATGACAGCTTTTCCGTCGCTGCGGTTCAGTCAACCCTGCGCTCTGCCGGGGCCTTGATCTCTCAAAACGACCTTTAGGGGAATATGAGCAATGCAATTTCATCTGAATGGCTTTCGTCCGGGTGATCCCCGACAGCACCCCGCCAAACCGGGTCCGGACAAACGCACCCCCGATGACGTGGATGTTCTGATTGTGGGCTGTGGTCCGGCGGGCCTGACTCTGGCGGCGCAGTTGGCGCAGTTTTCTGACATCCGCACAATGATCATAGATCAGAAACCCGGGCCTCTTGAAGTCGGGCAGGCGGACGGTATCGCCTGCCGCACAATCGAAATGTTCGAGGCGTTTGATTTCAGCGAACGTGTCCTGAAAGAGGCCTATTGGGTCAACGAGACCACCTTCTGGGGGCCTTCGGCGGAAGATTCCACTATCATCACCCGCACCGGGCGCATTCAGGATGTGGCCGATGATCTGTCAGAGATGCCCCATGTCATTCTCAACCAAGCGCGGGTCCATGATTTCTATCTGGATGTGATGCGCTGGTCACCGACCCGGCTGGAGCCGCGCTATAACCGGTCCTTCACCGGGCTGAGCATTGACCACAGCCAACCCTGTCCTGTCGCCGTGACGCTGGATCACAACTGCAGAACTGAAACTGTGCGGGCGAAATATGTCGTCGGGTGTGACGGCGCGCATAGCGGTGTGCGCCGCGCGATTGGGACAAAGCTGACCGGCGAAGCGGCAAACAAAGCCTGGGGGGTGATGGATGTGCTGGCAGACACCAGTTTCCCCGACATCCGCTTCAAATCCGTTGTGCGATCCGCCGATAAGGGCAATATCCTGATCATCCCGCGCGAGGGCGGCTATATGGTGCGCCTCTATGTTGAAATGGACGCGCTGTCCGAAGGCGAGCGGGTGCGGGACCGCGACATCACCTGCGATGATCTCATCAGGGCAGCGGCGCGCATTCTGCACCCGTATCATTTTGACGTGAAAGAAGTCGCATGGTGGTCCGTTTATGAAATCGGTCAAAGGTTGTGCCGGACGTTCGACAACGGGACAGAAACCCATCCCGCAACAGTCTTTATCGCCGGGGATGCGTGCCACACTCACAGCCCCAAAGCCGGGCAGGGCATGAACGTTTCAATGGGCGATGCGTTCAATCTTGGCTGGAAGCTGGCGGCGGTGCTGCGGGGGCAATCGCCTGCAACATTATTGGCGACCTATTCCGGGGAACGTCGGGGCGTGGCGCAGGAGTTGATCGATTTCGATCGGCATTGGGCCAAAGAGTTTTCCGAACGCGGCGACGGGACAGCCGGGCGCGATTCCAGAGCCTTCCAGGACTATTTCAAGGAACATGGTCGCTATACCGCCGGTGTTGCCGTCACCTATGCCCCGTCTGTGATCACCGGGGACGGCAGGGATCAGGCACTTGCTTGCGGGCAAACGGTCGGGATGCGGTTTCATTCGGCACCTGTGGTCCGGCTTTGGGACGCGAGGCCGATGCAGCTTGCCCATTGCCTGAAGGCGGACGGACGCTGGCGGCTGATGGTATTCAACGATGCCTCGGACCCGGCGGATCGGTCGTCAAGGCTTTGGGAATTGTGTGACTGGCTGGCTCAGGATGCGGCATCGCCTTTGCAGGTCTATACGCCGGTCGGTGCTGATGCGGATGCGGTGATTGATCTGCGCGCTGTGTTTCAGCAGTCCATTCGCGCTGTCGCGGCTGAGCAGACCCACGCCATCCTGACACCGAAGAAAGGCCGCTACGGGCTTTCAGATACCGAAAAGATGTTTTGCGCTGACCCGGCCTTTGACCTGTTCGAGCGCCGTGGAATTGATCGCAGCCGGGGATGTGTGATTGTCCTGCGCCCGGATCAATACGTCGCGGGTGTTATGGCGCTGGATGCTTTCGATGCGGTGACGTCATTTTTCGCAGAGGTTTTGCGTGTGCCTGCGCAGTCAGGGACCGCATGAGCACTGACGAAGATCGGCGCGCTTGTTGATTAAGACCTCTGCATAATGGCATATCAGCAGCCACCTGTCTGCCCGAAAACCGGAAGGCCCTGCCATGACCACCGAGATCATCACCCTGCCCTGCCTGTCCGACAACTACGCCTTTCTGATCCACACCCCGGACAGCCACCAGACCATCCTGATCGACGCCCCCGAACCGGCGGCGGTCAGCCGGGCACTGGCCCGGCGCGACTGGCGGCTGACCCATATCCTGCTGACCCACCACCACGGGGACCATACCGACGGGGCCGCCGCCCTGCGCGCCCAAAGCGGGGCAGAGGTTTACGGCGCAGAGGCCGACGCCCACCGGCTGCCCCGGCTCGACCACACATTCACCGCCGGAAAGACGCTGCGGCTTGCGGGCCATAGCTGCGTGATCATCGACACCCCCGGCCACACCATCGGGCATGTGGCGTTTCACTTTCCCGGACTGAACGCCGCCTTTACCGCCGACAGCCTGATGGCGCTGGGCTGCGGGCGGCTGTTCGAGGGAACGGCGGCGCAGATGTTGGGCAGCCTTCGCGCGCTTGCCGCCCTGCCCGATGACACCATCATATATTCCGGCCACGAATACACGCTGACCAATGCGCGGTTCGCCCTGACCATAGAGCCTGACAACCCCGCCCTGATCCGGCGCGCGCAACAGACGGAACAGGCAGCGCGCGACGGCAGGCCAACCGTGCCCTCGCCGCTGGCGCTGGAAAAGGCAACCAACCCGTTTCTGCGCGCCCACTTGCCGGAGGTGAAAGCGGCCCTCGGCATGAAAAATGCCCCGGATGTTGCGGTTTTTGCCGAAATCCGGGCCAGAAAAGACCGTTTCTGAGTGT
>JPPB01000021.1 GCA_001483205.1 alpha proteobacterium 3107 | reverse complement strand
CGGGTCAGCGACAAGCGCCTCTGAAAGCGCATCCGACAGGGGGTCGAACCCGGTCAGGTCCCCGGCGCAATCGCGCAGGAGGTCCGGCAGATCATGCCCCTCTAGCCGCGCGGCGATCCGGCCCGCCTGTCTCAGCCCGTCGCGCACGGCCCCCAGATCACGCGGCCCGCCGCGTTCCAGCGCCAGCCGGGACAGGGCGCGGTCCATGTCGGGCGCGCGCCGCAATGCCTCGCGCAGGTCGTCGCGCAGGGGGGCATCGTCGGCCAGCGCCGCCACCCCGTCCAGCCGGGCCTGAATAACCGGCAGTTCGACAGACGGGCCGGAAATCCGCCGCTCAAGCAATCTGGCCCCGCCTGCGGTCACCGTGCGGTCAATGGCCGAGAGCAGCGATCCGTCGCGCCCGCCCGACAGCGCATGGGTCAGTTCCAGATTGCGCCGGGTGGCCGCGTCGATCTGCATGATCCGGCCCGCCTGTTCGCGGCGGGGGGGAGTGAGCAAGGGCAACCGGCCCTTCTGGGTCAGGGACAGATAATCGACAATCGCCCCCATTGTGCTGAGTTCGGCCCGCCCGAAGGCCCCGAACGCCTCAAGCGCGCCGACGGAAAACAGCGATTTCACCCGTGCCTCTGCCGCTGTGCTGTCGAAACTGGCGCGCGCCAGCGGGGTGACGGACAGGCCGAGATCGGCAATCATGTCGGCATAATCGTCCTGCCGCTCATCAATCAGCAGCAATTCGCGCGGGGCCAGCCGCGCCAGTTCCGGCCCCAGCCGCACCGGGGGGCAGGGCATGACATGAAACGCCCCGGTCGAAATATCGACCCAGGCGAGCGCGCCCCTGTCCCGCACCTCGGCAAAGGCGGCAAGGAAATTGTGCCGACGGGCCTCCAGCAATGTGTCTTCGGTGAGCGTGCCGGGGGTGACCAGCCGGGTGACGCCGCGCCGGACGACGGCTTTCGGGCCGCGTTTGCGGGCATCAGCAGGGTTTTCGAGCTGTTCACAGACCGCCACCCGGAATCCCTTGCGGATCAGGGTCAGGAAATAGCTTTCCGCCGAGTGGACCGGCACCCCGCACATCGGGATGTCTTCGCCCCGGTGCTTGCCGCGTTTGGTCAGCGCAATGTCAAGCGCCTCTGCCGCGGCGATGGCGTCGTCAAAGAACATCTCATAGAAATCGCCCATCCGGTAGAACAAGAGCGCGTCCGGATGCTCGGCCTTTATCTCCAGATATTGCGCCATCATCGGCGTGACTGCTGACATGTCTCCCCTCGTCCGGTTTATAGGAATTACAGAACCCGCATGAATCCGGTTGATAACCCATATACACCGGGGGCCGGAACCCCGCCTTGCGGATTTTCCCGGAATGACATCGAATGTGCATGAACGGCGTATTGTATCCCGGTGAGCTTCCTATAGTCTGACCCTTCCTGTTTCCGTGCGAAAGGTCGGGCATGAACACCATGGCAAGCAATCCCCGCATCACCCCCGAAGAAGCGCTGGCCTATCATCGGGAGCCCCGCCCCGGCAAATATGACATCGCCCCGTCCACGCCGATGACCACCCAGCGCGACCTGTCCCTGGCCTATAGTCCGGGGGTGGCCGTTCCGGTCGAGGCCATCGCCGAAGACCCCGAGGCCGCCTATGACTACACCACCAAGGGCAACATGGTGGCGGTGGTTTCCAACGGCTCCGCCATCCTCGGGCTTGGCAATCTGGGCGCACTGGCGTCCAAGCCGGTGATGGAAGGCAAGGCGGTGCTGTTCAAGCGCTTTGCCGATGTGGACGCCATCGACATTGAGCTTGATACCGGGGACTGCGACGCCTTTGTCAGCGCGGTCAGGCTGATGGGGCCGGGGTTCGGCGGCGTCAATCTGGAGGACATCAAGGCCCCGGAATGTTTCATCATCGAACAGCGGCTGAAGGAAGAGATGGACATTCCGGTCTTCCATGATGACCAGCACGGCACCGCGGTGATCTGCGCGGCGGGGCTGATCAATGCGCTGCACCTTTCGGGCAAGCGGATCGAGGAGGCCCGGATTGTGCTGAACGGCGCGGGGGCCGCCGGAATCGCCTGTATCGAGTTGCTGAAATCCATGGGCGCGCGGCATGAAAACTGTATCGTCTGCGATACCAAGGGGGTGATCCATCAGGGCCGTCGTGAAGGCATGAACCAGTGGAAATCGGCCCACGCGGTCAAAACCGGGCTGCGCACCCTTGAACAGGCGATGAAGGGGGCGGACGTGTTTCTGGGGGTTTCGGTCAAAGGGGCGGTGACGCCGGAGATGGTGCGGGATATGGCCCGTGATCCGGTGATCTTTGCCATGGCCAACCCTGACCCGGAAATCACCCCCGAACAGGCGCACGCGGTGCGAGAGGACGCCATCGTCGCGACAGGGCGGTCGGATTATCCCAATCAGGTCAATAATGTGCTGGGCTTTCCCTATCTGTTCCGGGGGGCGCTCGATATTCGTGCCCGCGCCATCAATGACGAGATGAAGATCGCCTGCGCCCATGCACTGGCGGAACTGGCGCGCGAGGATGTGCCCGATGAGGTCGCCATGGCCTATGGCCGCAAGCTGAGCTTCGGGCGCGATTACATCATCCCCACCCCGTTTGACCCGCGTCTGATTTACGTGGTTCCCCCGGCGGTGGCGCGGGCAGGCATGGAAACCGGCGCGGCGCGTCGCCCGATCCCGGATATGGACGGGTATCGCGAGGCGCTGAAGGCGAGAATGGACCCGACGGCCTCTATCCTGCGCGGCATTCATGCCCGTGCAAAGGCGGCGCAGGCCCGGATGATCTTTGCCGAGGGCGATGATCCGAAGGTCTTGCGCGCGGCGGTCGCCTATCAGCGGGCCGGTCTTGGCAGGGCAATCGTTGTCGGGCGAGAGGCGGATGTTGCCGAAAAGCTGGCCGCCGCCGGGCTGGCCGACGCGGTAGAGGAAATCGCGGTCGTCAATGCCGCCAATACCGATCATCTGTCCGAATACCGGGCGTTTCTCTATCAGCGGTTGCAGCGCAAGGGGTTTGACCGCAGCGACACCCACCGTCTGGCCGCGCGCGACCGCCATGTGTTTGCCTCACTGATGCTGGCACATGGTCATGGCGACGGGTTGGTGACCGGGGTGACCCGGAAATCGGCCAATGTGCTGAGCCTGATCAACCATGTGTTTGATGTGACGGCAGAATCCGGTGCGGTGGGGGTGACGGCGCTGCTCTATCGGGGGCGGGTGGTGCTGATTGCCGATACGCTGGTGCATGAATGGCCCGAGGCGGATGATCTGGCCAATATCGCCGAACGGGGGGCGAGTGTTGCCCGTGCTCTGGGGCTGGAGCCGCGGGTGGCGTTTGTCAGCTTCTCAACCTTTGGCTATCCGGTGTCGGAGCGGGCGGAAAAGATGCACCGGGCGCCGGAAGTGCTCGGGCGGCGCGGGGTGGATTTTGAGTTTGAGGGCGAAATGACCGTCGATGTGGCGATGAATATGGAAGCGATGGCGCAGTATCCGTTTTCACGGCTGAGCGCGCCCGCCAATGTTCTGGTGGTCCCGGCGCGGCATTCGGCGTCGATCTCGGTGAAGCTGATGCAGGAGATGGCCGGGGCGACGGTGATCGGGCCGATCCTGACCGGGGTGGACAGACCGATTCAGATTTGTTCGACGATCTCGACGGTGAATGACATTCTGAATATGGCGATTATCGCGGCGAATAAGGTGGGGTGAGGGGTGGCAACGTAAAATGGGACTAAACAGCTAAGGGTGGAGGAATAGAAAATGGACGCCAAAGCGCATGACCTGAATTTCATTTTGGGGCAACGACAACAATGGGTCGTGCCTGTCTATCAGCGTCATTATGAATGGGAAACGAAAGCTGACAAACAAATCCCGAAGCTCTGGGATGATCTTCGTGACAAAGCGATTGAGCGACTTGATGAAGACCGTGTGCCACTGCCTCACTATTTCGGCGCAATCATCTATGCCGAACCTGACAGGCAGGCTTTCGGCGCAGTGCCGCTTCGTTGTCATCGCTGAAACGGCGAGAGACGCCAACATCGGGAAAATCGCGACCGAATATCAGCATTATGCACACGCCCGCGCCTTTCCGACAGTGGCGGAAGAATTGGACGTGCTGATTGGCCATGCCAAAAACTATCAGCTTCTTGAGGAAGCTGGGGAAGGATCGGTCGTTGAGCGTATCGCCGGTGTCTTTAAGGCTTGGGACTTGTCGGTTTTTCACCCTTTTGTCTTGTGGGTGCTCAGCTACGTTCCTGACGAAGACGAACAGCGCAGAATCTTGGAGCTTCTTGAAAGCTATCTGATACGCCGTGAGCTGTGCGGTTTGACCACAAAGAACTACAACAAAGTCACGACAGGCTTCATTCGTGCGGCCAAATCTGCGCCGGACAATGCCTATGAAGCCTTCAGCAAATACATGGTGGATTTGACAAGTGACATTTCCAGGATGCCCGCGGATGGTGAAGTCAAAGAAAAAGTCCTGCACCGCAATATGTATGGATATGGGGGCATTCCAACTCCACGATTGCGCTACATCCTGAAAAACGTTGAATACGCTCTTCGCGACAAGTTCGATGAAGACGTGACGGTTTTGACATCGAATTTGACCATCGAACACATCATGCCGCAGAAATGGGCTGAAAACTGGCCTTTGGGAAATGGGCAAACTGTAGCTCACGAATACAGTTGGAACGTGAGGTGGGGCAATCAACCCATGGATGATGCTACGGCAGCGCTTGTTGACGCCCGTTCTGAAGCCGTCGATACTTTGGGCAACCTGACGCTGATAACCGGACCACGAAACTCAAGCCTGAGCAACGCCGGATGGACAAGGAAGCGCGAAGAACTGTCCAATTCGCTGCTTGCTCTGAACCGTATGGTCGCGAAGGCTGAAAATTGGGACGAAAAAAGCATCAAAGCAAGAGCGGCAAAGATTGGTGATGTGATCGTGGCGCGTTGGCCAGCGCCTGCAAGTGATGCGTGATTTTTGATCACCACAGGCCATCCCCCTTTGACCCCCGTTCATGGCCCCAAACTGTGGTCACGGATTGCGTCAGACAGCACATCCAGGGTGTCGATCACCGGAACAGCGGGCGGCAGCGCATCCGCGATCAGCGAAAACTCGGAACAGGCGACGAGCAGAAGGGCCGCGCCCTCGCCCGTCAGCCCGGCGGCGGCCTCTGCCAGAATGCGGCGGGCGGCGGGCGGCGCGGGGCCGTCGGCCTTGATGAGGCGGATCGCCGCCAGCATCCGGGCTTCCTCTGCGGGCCACAGCGCCGACAGCCCTGCCCGCGCCAGCGCCGCATCGAACACACCGGCCAGCCGCACCGCGGGCGAGGCCAGCATCCCGACGCGCGCGCCTTTGCCGATGATCACCCCCGCGCGGGCCACTGACAGCTCAACCATATTCAGCAGCGGCACGGAAACCGCCGCCTCGATTTGCGGCGCATAGTGGTGGGCGGTGTTGCACGGCATCCCGAGCGCCGTCGCCCCCGCCTGTTCCAGCCGCCGCGCCATCCCTGCAAGCACCGGGCCGGGATCGGGGCCGGTGCCGTCAATCAGATGCGCAATCCGCGACGGCACCTGCGGGTTCATATCGATCAGCAATGGCAGGTGATCGGCGTCGTCCTGCGCATCCGTCCCGGCCAGAAGCCGCTGTTGCAACAGGATCGTCGCCTCCGGCCCCATGCCGCCCAGGATGCCGACCACGTTCCGGGTCATGGTGCATCGCCCCCCAAGTGCTCCGCCCGGCGGAACGCCGGGCAGCGCCCGCCCCGCCCCATGGCGGGCGCTTCGCTTCCGCCGGGCCG
>JPPB01000020.1 GCA_001483205.1 alpha proteobacterium 3107 | reverse complement strand
GAACGCCGGGCAGCGCCTTGGGGCTCCGCCTGTTCGGCCCTGAAACGGTCCACCGGACCGTTTCCGAGATGGGCCTCACCCCCCGGCAGGCGCTATCAACGCCTCAACCTATTGCAACGTATGGACTTTATAGAAAGACCATCGCCAATATAAACTGTCGCGAAAAGCGCCCGCCCAGGCAGGCGGCTGCCCGGCCCAAGCCAATATGCAGATGTCTCTATGAAAACCTGTCGATCAGCCTTTGCAGGGCGGATTTGGGCGGCGCGGGGGCCTCGGCGCTTTTGTCCGGCGCGGCTTCGGGGGGCCTCGCCGGTGCCCGCCGTGCCGGTGCCCGCGCCTTCGCAACGGCATTGGCAAATCGCCCGTGGTCGCCCGTGGCCAGATCAGCCGCCCCCGCCGAAAGCCCCTGCAACACGTCCTCCAGCCACGCCTGATCCGCTTTGGCAAAATCATGCAGGACGTAGCGAGAAACCAGATCCTTGTGCCCCGGATGGCCGATCCCCAGACGCACGCGCCGAAAGTCCGGCCCGATCCCGGCGATGATCGACCGCAGCCCGTTATGGCCCGCATGTCCGCCGCCGGTCTTAAGGCGAACCTTGCCCGGCGCGAGGTCAAGCTCATCGTGCAAGACCGTCAGGTCAGCAGGGCCGAGCCGGTAAAAGCGCATCGCCGCGCCCACCGCCTCGCCGGACAGGTTCATAAAGGTCTCGGGCTTCAGCAGCAGCACTTTGCGCCCGCCCAGCCGTCCTTCACTGACAAGGCCCTGAAACTTTGTCCGCCACGGCCCGAATCCGTGGTCCCCGGCGATCCGCTCCACGGCCATGTAGCCGATATTGTGCCGGTTTCCGGCATGTCGGACGCCCGGATTCCCGAGACCGGCAAAAAGGACCATCAGCGGATACCCCGATCAGAACATGCCGGGACGTTAAGGCGCGGCCCGGCGGGGTGCAATGGTTTTTGCGGACAGGGCCTGATGGTGGCCTCTGTAGAATGGCGCATCGGTGCATCGGTGCATCGGTGCATCGGTGGCCAGTCCGCCCGTCCGGCCCAAGCCAAATTCGGGCGTCACGCCATACACCCGGCCTTATCCGCGGATAAGGCTGTGCGTCCGTCCGATTTCCCTCTTCCCAAGCCCCGGCGACTCCTCTATAGGCACGGTTTCACGCGCGGGCATACAGCCTTGGAGGATGCCCGCCCTGACAGAACTGGAGAACACCCATGGCTCGTGAGATCCCCGATCTTCACGCCACGGTACGGACGGGGACAGGCAAGGGCGCCGCTCGTCAGACACGCCGCGAAGGCAACGTACCGGGCATCGTATATGGCGGCGACGCCGACCCGCTGCCGATCAGCATTCCCTTCAATGTGCTGATCAAGCGCCTGGGCGCGGGGCGGTTCCTCTCGACGCTGTTCAACCTGAAGGTCGAGGGCCATGATGATGTGCGCGTCATCTGCCGGGGCGTTCAGCGCGATGTGGTGAAGGACTTGCCCACCCATCTGGACCTGCTCCGCCTGCGCCGCACCACCAAGATCAACCTCGACATTCCGGTCGAGTTTGCCAACGAAGACAGTTGCCCCGGCCTGCGCAAGGGCGGTGTGCTGACCGTGGTGCGCCCGGTGGTGGAGCTGGTGGTGACCGCAGGCGACATCCCCGAAAAGATCACCGTTGATCTGGCCGAGGCCGGGATCGGGGATACGCTCAGCATCTCCGGCGTTGATCTGCCTGCGGGGGCAAAGCCGACCATCGACCGCGATTTCGTCATCGCCAACATTCAGGCCCCGTCGAGCCTGCAATCCGATGATGAGGCCGAAGAAGAGCAGGTTGCCGCCGATGAGGTGCCGACCGCCGCCGATGAAGAGAACGCAGAGGAGTAGGGTGCTGCGCACCGGGCTGGCCTGACCCCGCCCGACAGCCGGGACCGGCAGGGGAGCAATCGCATGGAGCTTATGGTCTGGGGCGGGGCGGTGCTGTCGCTGTTGGGGGTGATCGGGCTGATCCGGTGCATCCTGATTGCGCTCAGGGCCAGAAGAGAGGGGCTTGAGGGCGAAGAGATGCACGCCCGTTTGCAAGGGGTGGTGGCGCTGAATATGGCGGCGCTGTTTGTCTCGGCCATCGGGCTGATGCTGGTGATTATCGGCGTTCTTGTCGGGTGAGGCACCACCGCCCGCACCGGTCTGCGCATGAGGGGAAGGACGCCATGAAGATCGCCACATTCAACATCAACGGCATCCGGGCGCGCGCCGCCGCCCTCTGCGACTGGCTGGACGAAGCAAAGCCGGATGTTGTGCTGCTTCAGGAAATCAAGTCCGTCGATGACGCCTTCCCGCGCGCCCCTTTCGAGGAACGCGGCTACAGGGTTGAAACCCACGGGCAGAAGAGCTTCAACGGTGTTGCCCTTCTGTCCCGGCTGCCGGTTGAGGACATCCGGCGCGGCCTGCCCGGTGACGAGGGCGATGAACAGGCCCGATGGATCGAGGCAACCGTGATCGGCACGCAGGCGGTGCGTGTCTGTGGCCTCTATCTGCCGAACGGCAATCCCGCTCCGGGGCCGAAATATGATTACAAGCTGTCCTGGATGCGGCGTCTGAAAACCCGCGCCGAGGCGCTTCTGAAGGGCGAAGAACCGGCGCTGATGGCGGGCGATTACAATATCATCCCCCAGCCGGAGGACGCGAAACGCCCTGAGACATGGCAGGATGATGCGCTCTATCGGCCCGAATCGCGGCGGGCCTGGCGCGACATAATCAACCTGGGCTTCACGGATGCGTTTCGTGCCCGCGACCAGGGGCCGGAAAACTATACGTTCTGGGATTATCAGGCGGGGGCATGGAGCCGGAACAACGGCATTCGGATCGACCATATGCTGCTGACGCCGCAATGCGCTGATCTGATGTCGGATTGCGGGATTGATGCCGAAATCCGGGGGCGCGAAAGGCCGTCGGACCATGTGCCGCTCTGGGTGGAACTTGACGCCTGAGCGCGGCTTGCGACCGGGCAAGGGGCAGGGGCATCGCACCCACCACCGCCACCGGTCAGCCGTCGGCGCGCATGGCCCCGTTCTTCGGATCATAGGGGCTGTCGCAGGTCACGACTGCCTCCCACAGCCGATCCTGCATCCTGACCTTCAGCCGCGTTCCCTCAACCGCCAGCTCGGGCCGCACATACCCCATACCAATCGACTTGCCGAAATGCACCGAATACCCCCCCGAGGTCAGCCGGCCAACGCGCGCCCCGCCGCTTTCGTCATAGAGTGCCTCTCGCCCCCACGGATCGGCATCCGCCGGGCCGTCAATCAGCAGCGTGCAGCACATCACCCGCAGGCCGGTTTCCTGCAACGCGGCCTTGCCGTAAAAGTCCTTGCCGAGGTCCACGAAACGCGGCAGCCCGGCCTCCAGCGGCGTCGCATCCCGGCCAAGCTCGGTCCCGAAGGCGCGATAGGATTTCTCCTGCCGCAACCAGTTCTGTGCCCGCGCGCCGACCAGTTTCATGCCGTGGGGCGCACCGGCGGCCTCCAGCAGGTCAAACAGATAGGTCTGCATTTCGATCGGGTGGTGCAGCTCCCACCCAAGTTCACCGGTATAGGCGACACGCACCGCGTCAACCGGGCACATGCCAAGCTCGATCCGCCGGGCCGAAAGCCACGGGAAACGGGCGTTGCCAAGCACGGTCTCCGGCTCTGCATCCCGCACAACCGCACGCAGGACATCGCGCGACTTCGGCCCGGCAATCGCGAACACCCCCCGCGCGGTGGTCACGTCCTGCACCTCAATCCGGCCAAATGCGGGTTCCTTGTCGGCCACCGCCTTCAGCAGGTAATCGGCATCATAATCCGCCCAGGCCCCGGCAGAGATCAGCAGGTATTCATCCGCCCCCGTGCGCAGGATGGTGTATTCGCTGCGGGTGGTGCCGTGGCCGGTCAGCGCATAGGTCAGGTTGATGCGCCCGACGCGCGGCAGCCGGTTGCAGGTGAACCAGTCGAGGAACGCGGTCGCGCCCGGCCCCCTGACCACATGTTTGGCAAAGGCGGTGGCGTCGATCAGGCCGACGCCGGTGCGCACGGCCCTTGCCTCTGCAACCGCGTATTCCCACCAGCCGCCGCGCCGAAAGCTGCGCGCGTCATGGTCAAAGGCGTCCTCTGCACCGACAGGGCCGAAATAGTTCGGGCGCTCCCAGCCATTGACCTGACCAAACTGCGCGCCGCGCGCCTTCTGGCGGTCATAGGCGGGCGAGACCCGCAACGGGCGGCAGGCTTCGCGCTCTTCATCCGGGTGATGCAGGATATAGACATGCGCATAGCATTCCTCGTTCTTGCGCGCGGCATATTCGGTGCTCATCCACCCCTGCCCGTAACGCTTCGGATCAAGCGAGGCCATGTCGATTTCGGCCTCGCCCCCGGTCATCATCTGCGCCAGATAATACCCGGTTCCGCCTGCGGCGGTGATCCCGAAGGAAAAGCCCTCGGCCAGCCACATGTTGCGCAGGCCCGGCGCGGGGCCGACCAGCGGGTTGCCGTCAGGGGTATAGCAGATCGGGCCGTTATAATCGTCTTTCAGGCCGACGGTTTCCGTAGACGGGATGCGGTGGATCATCGACATGTATTCGGCCTCAATCCGCTCCAGGTCGAGCGGAAACAGGTCAGCGCGGAAACTCTCAGGCGCGGAATACTCGAACCGGGCGGGCGCGCCCTGCTCATAGGGGCCGAGAATCCAGCCGCCGCGTTCCTCGCGCACATACCATTTGGCGTCGGCATCGCGCAGAACCGGGTGTTCGGGGTGACCGGCGGCGCGGAAGTTCACCAGCTCCGGGTCCGGCTCGGTGACGATATACTGATGTTCCACCGGGATCGCCGGTATCCGTATGCCCAGCATCCGCGCCGTCCGCTGCGCGTGGTTGCCCGAGGCGGTGACGACATGCTCGGCGCGGACCGTGGCCTGTTCCCCGGTGGCCACCAGATTGCCGCCCTGCTCGGCCATGCGGGTCAGGGTCACCTGCCAGTGATCGCCCTGCCAGGCAAAGGCATCGGCCTGCCATTTGCGCTCGATTGTCACGCCGCGCGCGCGCGCGCCCCTGGCCATGGCCTGGGTCAGGTCCGCCGGGTTGATATAGCCATCGGTCGGGTGATAGATCGCGCCGACCAGATCATCGGTGCGCACCAGTGGCCAGCGCCGCCTGATCTCTTTCGGGTCCAGCCATTCATAGGGAACGTCGCAGGTTTCCGCGGTCGAGGCATAAAGCATGTATTCGTCCATGCGCGCCCGGCTTTGCGCCATGCGCAGGTTACCGACGACGAAAAAGCCCGGATTGAGGCCGGTTTCCGCCTCCAGCGTTTTGTAGAAATCGACCGAATATTTGTGGATATGGGTGGTGGCGTAGGACATGTTGAAGAGCGGCAGCAGCCCGGCGGCGTGCCAGGTGGAGCCGGAGGTCAGCTCGTCCCGCTCGACCAGCATCACCTCGTTCCAACCGGCACGGGCGAGGTGATAGGCGATAGAGACCCCGACGGCCCCGCCCCCAACGACAAGCGCTTTGACTTCGGTTTTCATGGCGCGATTCTCTGTTCAGAAAGGATTTGGGGCAGGATGGCGCAAAATGGCGGGCGGTTCAAAGGGCAGCCGACCCAAAGGGGCGCAAAACCGACCTCGGGGCCTTTGCGGGATGGCGTATCGGCGGTTAAATCGGGCGCATGAACATCCCGGCAGGCCGCGCGCCCTGCCGTTTTCCCCGAAGGCCTTACGGACCACCGGCAACAGCCCCTACCGCCCGCTACAGGCTCAGCGTCGCCGCGACTGCCTGCTTCCACCCCGCATAACGGGCCTCTTGCTTTTCCCCGCTCATCCCCGGCGCAAA
>JPPB01000019.1 GCA_001483205.1 alpha proteobacterium 3107 | reverse complement strand
CTGCCGGGGGGTGAGGCCCGTCTTGGAAACGGTCCGGGGGACCGTTTCAGGGCCGAACGGGCGGAGCCCCAAGGCGCTGTCCGGCGTTCCACCGGGCGGACGGTTTGGCAGTTGATGCACCCTTATACAGAGGTCTTTAACCGGACGGGGCCTCACCCCTGCAACAGCACCCGCGCGGCGGCGCGTGCCTCGTCGGTCACGGTGTCGCCCGACAGCATTCTGGCCAGCTCATCCACCCGCGCCGCCGGGCTAAGCGCAACCACCGAAGACCGCGCCTGCCCGTCGGCAACCCTCTTGATGACCCGCCAATGGTGCCCGCCCAGGGCTGCGACCTGCGGCGAGTGGGTCACCACCAGAACCTGCGCCCCCGCGCCCCCGGCCAATGTCTTCAGCCTGCGCCCGACGGCATCAGAGGTCGCCCCGCCGACGCCCCGGTCGATCTCATCAAAAATCATCGTCACCCCCTGCTGATCCGCACTCAGACATACTTTGAGCGCCAGCAGGAACCGGCTCAACTCCCCACCCGACGCAATACGGTTCAGCGGCCCGGCGGGTGATCCGGGGTTGGTCGAAACCGTGAATGACACATCATCCTGCCCCTCCGGGCCTGCCGCGCCACCGGCAAGGGCGGTTCGGAACACCGCGCGCTCCATCCTCAGCGGGGCCAGTTCCGCCACCATCGCCGCATCAAGCCGCTCAGCCGCCCCGCGCCGGGCGTCGCTTAACTGCGCAGCCGCCTGCCCATACGCCGCCCGCACCGCCTGCACATCCGCCTCAAGCCGCGCGATGCTTTTGCCGTCGCTGTGAATCCGCTCCAGCCGGGTGCGGGCATCTTCGGCAAAAGCGCCCAGATCATCCGGCATCACCCCGTGTTTCCGGGCCAGCCCGCGAATGGCGAACAGGCGGTCCTCCACGGCCTCCAGTTCCGACGGATCAACATCCAGCCGCTCCAGACAGCGCTCAACCCCCTGCTGCGCCTCGCCCAGTTCGGTCAGCGCGCGGACCAGTGCCGAGACCGCCTCTTGCAAAAGCTCACCGCCAGCGTCGCTCGCATCCCCCGCCGTCTCGAGCCACTTGATCGCATCGCCTAACATGCCCTCTGCCCCGTCGGGGCCAAGCGCCTGTGCCGCGCGGCGAACATCCTCGCGAATCCGCCCTGCCGACTGCATCAGCCGCCGCTGCCCGTCCAGCGTGGCGTCCTCGCCCGGTTGCGGGGCCAGGTTGTCCAACTCTTCCACAGCATGGGCCAGAAACCCCTCCTCGGACCGGGCAGCCTCAAGCCGGGCCTCTGCCTCTGCCAGAGCGGATTGCGCCTGCGACAACCGCCGCCAGCCATCCCGCGCCGCCGCCACCAGCGCCGCCAGCCCGCCGTAATCATCCAACAGCCGTCGGTGGCCGCGCGGGTTCATCAGCCCGCGGTCATCATGCTGCCCGTGCAATTCGACCAGCGTTTGCGACAGGGCGCGCAGAACCTCGCCCGAAACCCGCCGGTCATTCACCCAGGCGGTCTTGCGCCCGTCGGCCCGGTTCACCCGGCGCAGAATCAGCTCGCCGTCACCCGACGGCAAACCGGCCCCGGCCAGAATGCCCTGCGCCGGGTGCCCCCCGGTCAGGTCGAAAACCGCGCTCACCTCGCCCGCCTGCGCGCCGGGGCGCACAAGCTCCGCCCGCCCGCGCCAGCCAAGCACGAACCCCAAAGCGTCCAGCAGGATGGATTTGCCTGCGCCGGTCTCTCCGGTCAGCACATTCAGGCCGGGTTGAAACTCGATCGTCAGCCGGTCGATGATCAGCATGTCCCGGATGTCGAGGCTTCTCAGCATCGCCTCAGAGCCACTCACCCCTGATGGTCTGGCGATAGAGGCGCGCAAGCCAGTGATTGCCGCGCACACGGGGCTGCAACCCCTGCGCGGTCAGCAGATCATAGCTGTCGCGGTAAAACGCGGATGACCGGAAGTTATGGCCGAGAATCGCCGCCGCGGTCTGGGCCTCGCCGGTCAGGCCAAGCGACAGATAGCTTTCCACCAGCCTGTGCAATGCCTCTGCCGTATGGCTGGTTGTCTGAAACTGCTCGACCACGACCTGAAAGCGGTTGATGGCGGCGGTGTAGTGGGCGCGCTTGAGATAGAAACGCCCGACCTCCATTTCCTTGCCCGCCAGGTGGTCAAAGGCGAGGTCGAATTTCAGCCTTGATGATCGGGCATAGTCGCTTTCCGGATACACCTCGATCACTGTGCGCAGGGCCTGAAGGGCCTCGAAGGTCAGTTCCTGGTCGCGCCCGATCTCATCGATCTGGTCATAATAGCTGAGCGCCAGAAGATACTGGGCATAGGCCGCATCCTCAGAAGCGGGGTAAAACTCGACATAGCGCTGTGCGGTGGCGCGGCTGTTCTCATAGTTCCTGTCGCGGTGATAGGCGAACGCCTGCATGATCAGCGCACGCTTGGCAAATTCGGAATAGGGATAGAGCCGTTCGATTTCGCCGAACAGACGCGCCGCCTCTTCCGAATCGCGTTCGGTTTCCAACTCGGCCTCTGCCTGCCGGAAGATTTCCTCGGCAGACATGTCCTCAATGGCCCTGTCCTGCGATCCGCCGCACCCGGCGACGACCACCGCAAGGCCAAGAATCCCGGCCATCCTGATCCCGGTTGTTTTGACGAAAAACACCTTGCCGCGCGCCATCAGCCACCTGCCCCGCAGTTCATTACCCCGGACAGACGGCCCGGTTCCCGCCATGTCCTAGCACAGAAAAATCGGTTGCAAAATGCCTTTGCGCGATTTTCGTTCGGATTAGGCGGCCAGGGGCAGGTCTTGCTTGCAAACCCCTATGCCCGGCAGCTTCTCTGCCTGCGTCTTATCGCAGGTCACCATGCGATAGGCGGCAGGGTCAGCGAACAGGGCGCGCAACAGCCTGTTGGTCAGCGCATGTCCGGCGCGAATGCCCGTATACCGCGCCAGAAGCGGCGCACCCGCCAGCGCCAGATCACCGAAGGCATCCAGCATCTTGTGGCGAACCGGCTCATCCCTGTAGCGCAGGCCGCCGGGGCTGAGCACCCGCCCCCTGTCAAAGACGACCACATTCCCGAACGTCCCCCCCATGGCGAGACCATCGCGGCGCATTGCCTTTATATCCTCTTGCCGGCAAAATGTGCGGCTGTCGCACAATTCGCGCACGAAGGCACCGTTGGCCATGTTCAGCGTTCTGACCTGATGGCCGATTGCCGGATCGGGGAACTCTATCTCGAACCCGATATGCAGGCCGTCGAAGGGTTCCAGCCGCGCAATCGCATCGCCTGCGCGCACCTCAACGGTTTTCAGAACCTCAATCGCGCGCATCGGCACATCAAGCACCCGGAGCCCCGCCGACAGCAACCTTTTGACGAACAGCCGGGAACAGCCGTCCAGAAGCGGCACTTCCGGGCCGTCGAGCTCAATCAGCGCGTTGTGAATCCCGCACCCGCTGAGCGCCGCCATCAGATGTTCGGTGGTCGATACGGAAACCCCGGCCTGGTTGTGCAGGCGGGTGCAGAGCCGGGATGCCTGGTCGAAATTGTCCCAATGCGCGGCGATCACACCATCTTTGTCAACGTCGGTCCTGCTGAACCAGATACCGTATTTCGTCGAGGCCGGATGAACTGTCATCCGCACCTTATCGCCCGAATGAACCCCCACCCCGGTGAAATGCGCGGGTGATTTCAGTGTCACAAGCAAGACCGGCCCCCTGACCTGGCACCGGACAGCGTTCTCTTCCGGCCCCTCTGCATCTAGACGGCGGGGCCGGACAGCTCAATTCAAACTTTGTAACGGGATGAAACATCGCCGATTTGCACAAGCGGTTTTTCGCCCAGATGGGGGCAGGCATGGGGCAAAAAGGCGCGCGGCCCTGCCCCTATTCCCCGAAGGTTTCCGGCGCGGCCCCCATGATGCCGCGCCAGTCGAAATCACGCACCGAAATTGCGCCACTGACAATGATCCCGGCGATGACCGCCCACAACGCCATGGTGATCACGGTGGTGATTCTGATGCGGCGTCCGATTTGCGCATCATGCGGTGCGCCGGGCGGGGTGCCGCGGGTGATCTCGCCGACATCCGCCTGAGTCTTCAACCGGATCGGCAACACGACCAGAAAGACCATGAACCAGATGACCGCAAACAGGACAATCGCCGAGGCAACCGACATCACGCTTGCTCCAGTTCAATCAGACAGCCGTTGAAATCCTTGGGGTGCAGAAACAGAACCGGCTTGCCATGCGCCCCGATTTTCGGCTCTGCACCGCCGAGCACCCGCGCGCCCCCGGCAATCAGCCGGTCACGGACGGCAAGGATGTCCTCGACCTCGTAACAGATGTGATGGATGCCGCCCGAGGGGTTCTTGGCCAGAAACCCCGTGATCGGGGAATTTTCGCCCAGGGGATACAGCAGTTCGATTTTGGTGTTCGGCAGGTCGATGAAGATCACCGTTACGCCATGTTCGGGTTCGTCCTGCGCCGCGCCGACCGTGGCCCCCAGCGTGTCGCGATAGCGGGCGGCGGCGGCCTCCAGATCGGGCACGGCGATGGCGACATGGTTGAGGCGGCCAATCATGGCAAAGCTCCCGTATCAATGGCTTGCCCGCTTATGGCGGCGGAGCGGCGGCGAGACAAGCCCGGATGTAAGGGTTTCCGGGCGCGCCACCGGCGTTATGGCCTGACGCCCCGATTTTCCCCTTGTCTGCCTGCGCGCCGCCCCGTATAGGGGGCGCTTAATCCCGCGCGGCCGGCCCAGTGAGGCATTGCCGGGCCGCGTGTGTGTCAGCCCTGAGCAAAGGAAGCGGAAATGCCCAAGATGAAAACGAAATCAAGCGCCAAGAAGCGCTTCAAGATGACGGCCTCGGGCAGGGTGGTTTCCGCCCAGTCCGGCAAGCGCCACGGCATGATCAAGCGGACCAACAAGTTCATCCGCAATGCCCGCGGCACCACAACCCTGTCAGCCGCCGACGAAAAGATCGTCAAGGGCTACATGCCCTACGCGCGTTAAGGAGGCCGCCTGATGTCCAGAGTCAAGAGCGGGGCCAAAACCCACGCCCGCCACAAAAAGGTGATCAAGGCCGCCAAGGGCTATTATGGTCGCCGCAAGAACACGTTCAGAACCGCGACCCAGGCCGTTGACAAGGCCAACCAGTATGCGACCCGCGACCGCAAGCAGCGCAAGCGCAATTTCCGCGCGCTGTGGATTCAGCGGATCAATGCCGCCGTGCGCGCCCATGACGGGGCGCTGACCTACAGCCGTTTCATCAACGGGCTGAGCCTTGCGGGGATCGAGGTTGACCGCAAGATTCTGGCTGATCTGGCCGTGCATGAGCCGGACGCCTTCGGGGCCATCGTCGAAAAGGCGAAGGCGGCGCTGGCGTAACCCGCCCCCCGGACCTTTGACAGAGCATTGCAGGCCCGTGGCCCCGCCGGGGTGCTGCGGCCCTGTTGTGTGTCGGTTTTGCGGGGCCGGGAGCGGGGCGGCTTGAAACCCCGCGCCCGTGCCATTAGCAGGGGCGACGGAACGCAAAGAGGCCGGAATGGATGATCTGAGGCGGAAATATCTGGAGGCGGTGGCCGCCGCAGACAGCGAGGCGGCACTGGAGGCCCTGCGCGTCGCCGCCATCGGCAAAAAGGGCGAAATCAGCCTGAAAATGCGCGAGCTGGGCCGGATGACCCCCGAAGAGCGGCAAATCGCCGGGCCACGGCTGAATGCGCTGAAAGCAGAGGTCGGCTCGGCGCTGGCCGCCCGCAAGGCGGCGCTCGCCGATGCTGCGCTTGCCGAACGCCTGCAATCGGAATGGCTGGATGTCACCCTGCCCAGCCGTCCCGCGCGGCGCGGCACCATCCACCCGGTCAGCCAGGTGACCGAAGAGGTGACAGCGATTTTTGCCGACATGGGCTTT
>JPPB01000018.1 GCA_001483205.1 alpha proteobacterium 3107 | reverse complement strand
ATGGCGAAGGTGCGGAACCGGGTCACAGCCCGACCTCGGCAAGGATGAAACCGATGATCGCGTCGGTGTCATCAAGGCCGAACACCGGGATGCTCAGCCCCGGATGGCCGCTGTCCGAGGCCACGGCGCGGATGCTCGCATCACACCCGGCCAGAAGCGCCGCACCCCCCGCCACCGCCCCCCGGCAGGTTTCGATCTTGGGGTGGCGCGCGCGCTTGTAGCCCTCGATCAGAATCAGATCGACCGGACTCATCCGGGCCAGAAGCTCAGACAGCGGCGGCTCTCCGGCCCCGCGCAGCTCGTGCATCAGCGCCCAGCGGCGGGGCGAGGCCACCACGACCTCCTGCGCGCCCGCCTGCCGGTGGCGGTGGCTGTCCCGGCCCGGCTGGTCAATCTCGGTCCCGTGATGGGCATGTTTGATGGTGGAAACGGTGAGGCCGCGCGCGACGATCCCGGCCACCAGACGCTCCATCAGGCCGGTTTTGCCGGTGTTCTTCCGGCCGGTGACGCCGTAGACCCTCATGCCGCCCGATCCGCCCATCAGGATGCCCCCTGCGCAATCAGCGCCTCCGCCGCCGCCATATCCGCGGGGGTGTTGATGTTGAAGAACGGGTCAAACCGCCCGGCGGTGAACTCCGCCACACCCGCGCCGTGCCGGTCCGTCCACAGCACGATCTTGCGCAGGCCCCCGTCGAGCGCCGCCCGCAGGTCATCGCGCAGTGCCACCGGCCACAGGCCAAAGGTCGGCTGACGCAACAGGCCCCCGTCCGCCCCCCGTGTCGCGGCAAGGGCAAGGCCCGAGGCCCCGCGCGCCCGCCACAGCCGGTCCGCCAGATCACGGGGAAAGAATGGCGTGTCCGCCGCCGCCGTCACGATATGCGCGGCCCCGAGGCCATGCGCCCAGTCAAGCCCGGCCAGAACACCGGCCAGCGGGCCGGGGTGGCCGGGAACGCTGTCGGCCAGAACCGGCAGGCCCAGATCGGCAAGGCGCGCCGGGTCACCATTGGCGTTGAGCGCAAGCGGGGCGCAACAGGCAAGGCGCTCGATCACACGCTCGATCAGCCGCTGCCCGCCCAGAGGACGCAGGCCCTTGTCGCCGCCGCCCATGCGCGTGGCCCGCCCGCCCGCAAGAATGACCGCCGGAAGCACCATGTCCCTGTCCCTATCCATCCCCCGCCGCCTTTCTTCGCGCGTGTGCCGGGTCGCCGCCGACGGCGCTCAGATCAGCGTCGAAAATCAGCCGCTCGGCCCCCGACAGGCACAGGAACCGCCGCCCGCGCAAACGCCCGATAAGCGTCAGCCCGACCTCACGCGCCAGCCCCACCCCCCAGGCGGTGAAGCCCGAACGGGAAACAAGCGCCGGAATACCCATCCGCGCAGTCTTGATCACCATTTCCGAGGTCAGCCGCCCGGTGGTGTAAAGCAGCCTGTCCTCGCCGCGTTCCCCATGCCGGAACATCCAGCCGGCAATCTTGTCCACCGCATTGTGGCGGCCCACATCCTCCATATAGACAAGCGGCCTGTCCCGGTGGCAGAGAACCGTGCCATGGATTGCCCCCGCCGCAAGATAGAGCGACGGCATGGTGTTGATTTCTGCGGCCAGTGCGTAGAGCCAGCTCGTGCGCAGCTCCGCCTGCGGCAGGCGCAGCCCCTCCAGCCCCTCCATCATATCGCCGAAAACAGTGCCCACGGCGCAGCCGGACGTGCGGGTCTTTTTCTTCAGCTTTTCCTCATAGCCGGTCTCGCGCCCGGTCCGCACGACGATGGTGTCCAGTTCCTCGTCATGGTCAACGCCGGTGACGACATCATCGTCCAGCAGCATCCCCTGATTGCGCAGAAACCCCAGCGCCAGATATTCGGGATAGTCGCCGACCGTCATCGCGGTGACGATTTCCCGGCCATTGAGGAAGATGGTCAGCGGGCGTTCGGTGACGACCCGGAGTTCGGTCTCTGCGCCGGTGTGATCACGCCCGGAGACCGGGCGCGTCAGCCGGGGATCGGAAGGGTCAGGGAAGAGAGGTCCGGGCCGTGTCATGGGTGGGGTTCCGCCTGCGCCGGGATGATGCCGGGAAACGCGGAGCGCCGCAAGGGGGGGGCGTTGTGCCTGCGGCGGATATGGGGGTGACGCCCGGATTTTGATTCGATGTTTCCGATCCTGACCCCGCCCGGTCGTAAGACCGGGACGGCGCGCGCTCCTTGCGGGCTGTTCTCGCCTCTGTCCCGGTAAAGAGCCTGCCATGGGATGAGGCCCGTTTCAGGACTGAACGGGCGAAGCCCGATGGCGCGCGCCGCCTCTGTTACCAGCCGAAGGTAATCCCGACCCGCCCGCCGGTCTGGCGTGTGTTCAGGCCGATCCCGACGCCCCCGTGCATGGAGACGTTTCCGTTGAGCCGCCCGATCCCGGCCACCGCCACTCCGCGCCCGCCTTCAAAAACCCCGTAGTTGACCGACAGTGCGAAATTCTGCGTATCCCTCAGGTGGGGCGTATCCATTGCCAGCGCCATGGCGATGCCGTCATAAAGCTCATCGAAATTGCCTTGCAGGGCGGCGACCTGGTTGAAAAGCGCCCCGCCGTCACCGGCCAGATTGCCGCCTGCATCGGTTGTCACCACTTCAAGCGGGCCGCTCTGGGCCGCCCGGCTCGCCGCCGAGGTCAGACCCGGCGCGGTATAGGTGTTGTTCGCCGTCCCGAGCACCACCTGGTTGTCGCGGGTCGTCTGAGCACCGGCCCCGAACGCGGCGGCATTGGCGTGCGTGGCCCGGGAGCCTGCGCCGATGGCGGTGCTGCTGTCGCCGGTGGCCTGCGCCGCCTGCCCGGTTGCGGTGCTGTTCTCGCCGGCGGCTTCAGCATTCGCGCCGGTCGCAGTGCTGTTTTCCCTGACCGCCCGTGACCCCATACCTGTTGCGGTGCTGCGCGCTGCGAATGTTTGGGCGTTTGCCCCGGTTGCGGTGCTGTCCTCTCCGCTGGCCTGTGCTCTGTATCCTGTCGCCGTGGTTTGCGCTGATGTAGCGAACGCATTTGCCCCGGTTGCGGTGCTGTCGGTGCCGTTGGCCTGCGCCGCCTGCCCGGTTGCGGTGCTGTTCATACCGGTGGCCGTCGCGATCGCCCCGGTTGCGGTGCTGTTCTCGCCGCTGGCCTGCGAGATTGCCCCGGTTGCCGTGCTGTATTGGCTGGTGGCCTGTGCCACCGTCCCCGCTGCCGTGCTGCCCAAGCCGCTGGCCTGTGCGTTTGCCCCCGTTGCCGTGCTGTCCCTGCCGGTTGCGTCTGCTTCGCGACCCGTCGCAGTGCTCCGAAATTCGGTTGCCTCTGCGCCCTGTCCCGTCGCGGTGCTGTGCTGACCGCTCGCTTGGGCATCTGCCCCCGTCGCGATGCTGTTCTCGCCGCTGGCCGTTGCGCGCGCCCCTGTCGCGGTGCTGGACGTGCCGCTGGCCGTTGCCCCCGCCCCGGTCGCGGTGCCGCTGTCACCGCTGGCCGTTGCGCCCGCCCCGGTCGCGGTGCTTTCCCCGCTGGTTGCCTCTGCCTCCGCCCCGATTGCGGTGCTGCTGTCACCGGTGGCCTTTGTGTCTACTCCGACCGCGGTGGTGAACTCCACGCCTGAGGTGCCCGCGTCGGAATTGCTGCCGCACTCTGTTGAATCGGTCCCGTTTCCGTTGTTACACGGTGCGGTTGAATCGGCCAGAGCAGCATTGGAATACAGAAAGGCCGCGGCAAGCGCAGCGATGACGGACCGTGGTCCGCAGGATGTGATTTTCATGGCGTAAGGCCTCCATCGGAAACAACAGGCAAAGGTCGAAGCGATCCCGATTTCGCTGTTGCGGGCGCGGCTGAGGCCCCCGGAATGGTGCTGGAATACGGAAACGCTGCGGGACATGTATACCCGGTTTCGGAAACATTGTGTAAATCGGTCTGGTTTTCGGCCCCAAGAGGGGCAAATCGGTTAAGCTGCGGTTATGAAGGCTGCTGCATATTGGCCCGGCCAAACCGGGCGGATGGTCTGGCCGCCGATATTCCATCATGCACAGGGCTTTGGAGGCGAGTGCGGGAATCGAACCCGCGTTCACGGATTTGCAGTCCGCTGCGTCACCACTCCGCCAACTCGCCCCTGTGGTGTGAGGTCAGCCCTTTAACCGGAATGGTTCCCCGCCTGCCGCAAGAGCCGTCAGGGTTCCGGTCTGCCAAGCCTCTTTATGCTGCTTCGGGTCAGCTTGTCCAGCCCGTATCCGCCCCCCGGCGGCCCGCGCGTCCCCGCTCACACCCCACCGCGCGCCCTGAGCGCGGCGGAAATGGTCCCGTCGTCCAGATAATCCAGCTCGCCACCCACCGGCACCCCCCGCGCCAGCGATGTCACCCGCAGGCCGGAGCCTTCAAAACGGTCGGCGATGTAATGGGCAGTGGTCTGGCCATCGACCGTGGCGGGCAGGGCGAGGATGATCTCGGTCACCCCTTCCTCGCGCACCCTTCTGGCCAACCGGGGGATGCCCAGATCATCGGGGCCGATGGCGTCCAGCGCCGACAAAAGACCGCCGAGGACGTGATACCGCCCGGCGAAAACCCGCGCGCGCTCCATCGCCCAGAGGTCAGCGACATCTCCGACAACGCAGATTTCACCGGTGCGGCGGTCGTCCGAGGCGCAGATGTCGCAGATGTCCGATGTGCCGACATTGCCGCAGGTGGCGCATTCGCGCGCGGTGGCGGCGACGGTGTGCATGGCGTCGGCAAGCGGGGCCAGCAATGCGCCGCGCCTGCGAATCAGGTGCAGCACCGCGCGACGGGCAGAGCGGGGGCCGAGGCCCGGCAGCTTTGCCATCATGCCGATCAGGCGTTCGATGTCATGGGGGGCCTCGGACATGGGTCAGAACAGCGGGGTTATGGTGGCGGGCAGGCACGTCCGCGCCCGGCGCATCACTCCGGCCCTGCCGTCGGGCCAGCCGTCAGGTTTCAACATCGGTTTCTCCCTGATCCGTCGTTCGGGTGATAAATACGGGGGCGGGGGGCGGCACACAAGAGGCGGTTCATATGGTCCGAAAGACCTCTGCATATTGGCTTGGGCCGGGCAGCCGCCTGCCTGGGCTGGCGCTTTTACCGATAGTCCAAATTAGCGATGGTCTTGCCATAAAGTCCATAGGCTGCAACGGGCTGAGGCGTTCAAAGCGCCTGCCGTCGGGCAGGCAGGCGCTGCCCGGCGTGCCGCCGGGCGGGACATTTGTGGGGCGATACGCCCTTATTCAGAGGTCTTCTCAATGAGGTAAGGCCGCGCGCCCCCCCACCGGGACGGTGCGTTCGCGCCCCCCCTTGCGGGCCGTGCGCGGCCTTTCGGGTTGTTCGCGCACCTGACCCGGCAGAGCTTCAACGGACATGTCGCCGCAAGGCGACGGCCGATTCACAATCCCCCGCCCCCATCACCCGTCAGGCGCGTCGGGCAGAGCGTCCCCGGCGATCTCGCCCGCGGGCCGGACCGCGGTGATCCGGGCGTCGGGAAAAGCGTCAAACATCGCCTTCACCAGCGGGTGTTCGCGGGCGCGGGCCTCAAGCGCCTCACCCTCGGCGTTGCGGTCCTCGGCAATCGTGCGCCCGCCGCCCCCGGCCACAACCGAAATCCCCCAACGCACCCCGGTCTGCTCTTTCAGACATTGCCCGAGCCGCTGCGCCAGATCACGGGGCGCGTCTTCGGTGGGCTGAAACTCGATCCTGCCGGGGGCGTAACTGACCAGCCGCAGGGCATTTTCGACCTCGATCAGCAGCTTCACATCCCGGGTGTTGCGGATCAGCGCCACCACCTGATCAAAATGCCCGTAGCGGGCGAGCGCCATCTCGGGCGCGGGCACCGCTGCCGCCGCCACAGCCTGAACGGGCCGGGCAGAGGCCCCAGGCCCCCCACCTGCCGGGGCCGGGGCGTCAGCCGAGGCCCCCCCGCCCGCCGCAGGCGCGCCATTGC
>JPPB01000017.1 GCA_001483205.1 alpha proteobacterium 3107 | reverse complement strand
GACATGAAACCCTCCTGTGCTGCGGTTTCCGTCATTGAAGCATAAAACCAATTATAGGTCTACACCCTAAGAAAGCCCCTGCATGATGGCGTATTGCCAGCCAAACCGCCCCCCCAGGTGATCAGTCATCCAGCGCGCGCGCTTCGTCCACCAGCATGACCGGAATGCCGCCCCGGATCGGGAAGGCGAGCCTGGCAGCGTCTGAGATCAGCTCTCCGGCGGCGGCATCATAGCGCAATGTGCCGCCGGTGCGCGGGCAGACCAGTGCCTCAAGCATCCTCGGGTCAAAACCCGTGCGGGCCTCGCCGCGATCATCGGTGCGGTCATCATTACCGGCATCAGTCATTGCATCACCTCCCCGGCCCCGCCCTTGCGCAGGGCATATTCCATCAGCGTCATCAGGGTTTCCCGGCGCACCGGCAATGACGGCGATTCCAGCAGCGCCTGCTTGTCCTCGGGCGCGAACGGACACATCATCGACAGCGAGTTGATGAGAATCTCATCGCCCGCCTCTTTGAGGTCGCCCCAGTCTGTCGAAAGCTCATTGGCGTGCAGATACCGCCGCAGCAGGGCGAAAAACCGGTCGCGGTCAAACCCCGGATCACGTTCAGGGCGCGACAGGTCGCCGTCAAACCCGTCCCAGCAAACCACCGCCCGGCGATAGGGCGTAAAACCGTCCTTTTCCTCTGTGACCCGAAAGCGGGAGATGCCGGTCAGGGTGATCATATAGCGCCCGTCGCCGGTTTCGGAAAATGCCGTGATCCGCCCGGCGCAGCCGATGGCGTGCAGGCGCGGCCTCTTCTTGCCGGGGGCGAGCGGCTGAATCATGCCGATCAGCCTGCGCGAGGTCTTCAGCGTGTCCTCCAGCATGGTCAGATAGCGCGGCTCGAAAATCTGCAACGGCAGATGCGCGCGCGGCAGCACGACCGCCCCCGGCAACGGGAACAGAGGCAGCATGTCCGGCAGGTCGGCGGCAGAGAACATGGGCACAGTCTATCGTGGTTTCGGGCTTCAGGCAAAGATCATCGAAGACAGCCTGCGCCGTCCGCTCAGCGCCAGCGGATCATTCGGCTTCAGCGCCCCGAAAACGGTCAGAAGCTGCGCCTTGGCCGCCCCGTCATTCCACGCCCGGTCACGGCGGAACAGCTCCAGCAATTCGGCAACCGCCCCTTCGGTGTCCCCCCCTGCATGAAGCGCCGTTGCCAGATCGAAACGCGCCTGATGATTGTCGGGGTTGGCCGCCACCTCGGCGCGCAGATCGGCCACCGGCCCGGCGTCAGCGGCCTGTCGGGCCAGTTCAAGCTGCGCACGGGCGGCCTCTATCCCCGGCGCGTCGCTGATCCCGGCAGGGGCACCGTTCAGGATTGCCTCGGCCTGATCAAGATCGCCGGTGGCCAGATGAGCACGCACCAGCCCCCCGTAGGCATCGGCGTTCTCCGGCTCTTCGACCAGAACCGCGGCAAAGGTCCGGGCGGCATCGGCGGCGGCACCACCGGCCAGCATGTTCTCTGCGGCCTCAATCGCCTGCTCCGGCCCGCCGCCCCCCGCCGCCAGCGCACTGATGCGGTTGACGAAGGCCCGGACCTCGGACGGCGGCAGAGCGCCCTGAAACCCGTCCACCGGGCGACCCTGATAGAAGGCGTGAACGGTGGGGATTGACTGAATGCGCAACTGCGCGGCAACTGCCTGATTGCGGTCAATATCCACCTTGATCAGCCGCACCTTGCCGCGCGCGGCCTTTACCGCCTCTTCCAGCGCCGGACCCAGCGTCTTGCACGGGCCGCACCAGGTGGCCCAGAAATCGACGATGACGGGAACCTCGTGGCTGGCCTCGACCACATCCTGCATGAAGGTGGCGTCCGAGCCGTCCCGGATCAAATCGCCTGCGGGCGGGCCCGCCTGCCCTGCGCCAAGCTCAAACATGTCTTTGTCCTCGCATCCAACGGGGGTCTGGTCTGATGTCTAGATGGCGTATCCGGCGGCCCTGCACAAGGGGAAGACCTCTGCATATTAACCGAGCCGGGTAGCCGCCTGCCTGGGCGGGCGCTGTTCGCGACAGCTCACATTGGCGATGGTATTTCCATAAAATCCATACGTTGCAACTGGTTGAAACATTTAGAGCGCCTGCCGGGGGGCAGGCAGGCGCTGCCCGGCGTCCCGCCGGGCGGGATAGGTTGGCAACTGACGCGCCATCATGCAGCGGCCTTAAGGGTGGGGTTAAACCTTTGCTGCCGGGCCGCGCCGGGGGGCAGGGGGATATGAACGACCTGCCGGGCCTACTGCGCGCCGTTTGCGCCACCCTGCAACACCCCGCATCAACAGACCGGAGCCGTGCCCATGGATCAGACCCCTGTCCTCTCTCTGCCCTACATCGCGCCCTCGCAGGCACAGAAACATGTCACCCATAACGAGGCCCTGCGCCTGCTCGATATTCTGGTTCAGCTTGCCGTCATCAGCCGCACCAAAGCCGCACCGCCCGGCACCCCGACGACAGGCGACCGCTATATCGTCGCCGCGGGCGGCACAGGGGATTGGGCGGGCCATGACGGCAAGATCGCCATCCGTGAAACCACCGGCTGGGCCTTCATCGCGCCCGTGACCGGGCTGGTGGCCTATGTCACCGGCGACGCCACCCTGATCGTGCATAACGGCACCGGGTGGGTGCCGGTGCCTGCAAACCTGACGCCCCCGGACTTGCAGAACCTGAGCGGTGTCGGCGTCAATGCGACCCCGGACACAACCAACCGGCTGTCGGTTTCGGCCCCGGCGACGCTGTTCAACCACGAAGGCGCGGGGCACCAGATCAAGATCAACAAGGCGGCGGCGGGGGATACCGCCTCGCTGCTCTATCAGACCGGATGGGGCGGACGGGCCGAAATGGGGCTGGCCGGGAATGACGACTTTTCGCTCAAGGTGGGGTCCGACAGCGGGAGCTGGACCACAGCGCTGATCATCGACAGAGAGACCGGCCATGTGGGGGTGGGGGTGGATGCGCCCTCGGCCCGGCTGGATGTGAAGGGCGGCGTGCGGCCCGGCCAATACGCCACCGCCGGGCGGCCCCCGGCAGGCACCCTTGGCGCGGGGGCGATGATCTATGACACCACCCTGTCCAAACCGCTGTGGAGCGACGGGACGGTCTGGCGGGATGCGGGCGGAACGGCGGTCTGAGCGGGCGGGGGCACGCGCCTCGACAGACACCGGCTTGACAGGGGCTTTTGCCGTGTGGAATAAAAACCGCATCAGGGATGGACATCAGGCAATGGGGCAGCCGAACTGGCAAAACCGCACTTTGTTTCATGGCGACAACCTGTAGCCAACCGGAGAGACGAAGAAATGACAGGGGATGTATCATTGCCGCCGATTGACGTAGCCCCGGAGGATATGGCGAAGTTGCCTTTTCCGCCACGCCCGCAAAAACCGGACACACTGGACAGGGCGCGCAAAGCCCGCAACGCTGCATGGAGCAAAAACCCCCTCATTCCCGGCTGGGTGAATCCGGAAACGGTTGACCTTGATCGATTCTTCACCTGCCCGAGTGTTGCCCGAAAATGCTATGAAGCATTGCTACAGACTATGGCCGAAGATCACGCTAACCCAAACCGATACAAGTTCGTTGACCCTTCTGCCGGTGAAGGCGCATTCTACGATCTGTTGCCGTCTGATCGGCGATTTGGCATTGAGATCGTTCCGGGTCGTCCTGATTTTGAATGTGAGGACTTTCTTGAATGGCAGCCGCGCATGAACGGCTATCGCTACGCAGTTATTGGCAACCCGCCGTTCGGTTATCGCGCATGGCTGGCCCTTGCCTTCGTCAATCATGCGGCCACCTTCGCTGATTACATCGGGATGATACTGCCGATGGGCTTCCAGTCTAATGGCAAGGGAAGCCCGAAATTTCGTGTTGAGGGCGCACAACTGGTCAGCACCATGCCCCTGCCAGCAGATGCGTTCATGTCGCCAGAAGGAAAGTCAGTGCAGGTGAATGCGCTGTGGCAGGTCTGGCGGCGCGGCGTGAACAATCGGCAGCCGATGGCAACCTGCAATGATTGGGTGGACCTTTTCACGGTGGATCACCGCAAGGAGCGTCTGTGTGGCCATGAGCGGTTGCACGAGGCTGATTGGCTTTTGCAGCGGACATTCTATGGAACCCCGCCAACGCTGGTCCAGGACTTCTCTGAAGTGAAATATGGTTGCGGCTATGGCATTGTCCTGAAAAAGGACAAGCAACAGGTGACGAAAGCGCTGCGGGAAGCGGATTGGCAAAAGCATTCCAACCTTGCTGCTCACAACTGCCGTCACATCAGCATGGAACACATTCGTGCTGCACTGGTGGAGGCAGGGTTTGTCGATGAAGCGTGATCCCGTTTCCCTGCTTTGCGAGGTTCTTGCGGAATACGCCGACACGGACAAGTGGCGCGACCAGCCGTTTGAGCACATACGGCGCATTCCCAACACAAAGGTTGGAGATGTCGGACAGGACTTCGTGGAAAAGCTGTGTGCAGAATGCGGGTTTGTGTGCATATTTCCGGAAAAGAAAGACGGAACCCGGCGACGGCAAAGCCCTTGGGACATACGCATTGAGGGCACTGCGTTTGAATTGAAGACGGCAAGCGAAGATGTGAGTGGTTCGTTCCAGTTCAATCACATTCGCTATCACCGACCCTATGATGCTTTGCTGTGTATCGGGGTAGCACCAGCCAGCATCCATGTTGGTGCATGGTCAAAGGCTGACGTGACAACCGGGAAGGCAGGCAATCTGGTTTCGATGGAGAAAGGAGCTAATGCTTCCTACAAACTGACCAAGAGGCCCGACCAATTATCGCCGATCATCGAATTTGAAGATTTGATCATGGCATTGGTGACTGATCCCTGATACATAATCAAGTATGTCATTTCCACACAAAACCACCGCCGTTCACCATTCGTAAACCATTTTGCCCCTATCCGTTAACCGTGGTCCGGGACCGGGAACGGAGGCGCAATGGTCGCCCATGCCTATACCGTCGCCTTTGAAGGCATTGACGCGCGCGAGGTCGAGGTCCAGTGCGCCACCGCGCCGGGTCTGCCCGCCTTTTCCATCGTCGGCCTGCCGGACAAGGCCGTCACCGAGGCACGGGAACGGGTGCGCGCCGCCTTGTCGGCCATGTCCATCGCCCTGCCCGCGAAACGGATCACCATCAACCTGTCGCCTGCCGACCTGCCCAAGATCGGCTCTCATTTCGACCTGCCGATTGCGCTCGCCCTGCTGGCCGCCATCGACATCCTGCCGAAAGAAGACATTGCCAACACACTGTCGCTGGGGGAATTGTCGCTTGACGGCGGGCTGGTTCAGGTTGCGGGCGCATTACCCGCCGCGATGTGGGCGGCAGAGGCCGGGCGTGACATGATTTGCCCCCGGTCCTGCGGGCCGGAAGCCGCCTGGGTCGATGCGGCACGGGTTCTTGCCGCCGATACCCTGCTGGAGGCGGTTCACCATTTCACCGGCCGGTCGCCTCTGGCTGCGGCGGCACCGGGCGAAGTGGTCACCCCGCCCGCCAACCGTGACTTTCGCGATGTGAAGGGGCAGGAGCAGGCCAAGCGCGCGCTGGAGATCGCCGCCGCCGGGCGCCATCACCTGCTGATGATCGGAACGCCGGGGTCCGGAAAATCGATGCTCGCCGCCCGCCTGCCCGGGATTTTGCCGCCGCTCACCCCCGCCGAGGCGCTGGAAACCTCGATGATCCATTCGTTGTCCGGGCTTTTGGATGAGGGCGGCATATCGCGGGCGCGCCCCTTTCGCGAACCGCATCATACCGCGTCGATGGCGGCGATTGTCGGCGGCGGGCGCGGCGCGAAACCGGGGGAGATTTCGCTGGCCCATAACGGGGTTCTGTTCATGGACGAGTTTCCCGAATATCCGCGCCCGGTGCTGGAAACCCTGCGCCAGCCGATCGAGACCG
>JPPB01000016.1 GCA_001483205.1 alpha proteobacterium 3107 | reverse complement strand
CGTATAGGCGCTGCGTTTCACCCCGTCCTGGTTGATACTGACCCCGTTGGCGGCCAGCGTGCGGGGCGTGAACGCACAGGACAGCAGCGACCGGCCCGCCGCCAGCCGCTCCATCTTGTCGGAAAACGCGGCGCGGCGGGTCTCATCGACAATGCCCAGCCTGATGCCCAGCGGCGTCAGGCGCTGATCGGCATTGTCGGCGCGCAGCGACAGACGAAATTCCGCCCGCGACGTGAACATGCGATAGGGTTCGCTGACCCCGCGCGTCACCAGATCGTCAATCATCACTCCGATATAAGAGGACGCGCGGCTGAACCCGATCGCCTCTTGCCCCAGCGCCCCCCGCGCCGCGTTCAGCCCGGCCACCAGCCCCTGCGCCGCGGCCTCTTCATAACCGGTGGTGCCGTTGATCTGCCCGGCCAGAAACAGGCCCGGTGCAGCGCGCGCCTCCAGCGTCGGCCTCAGCGCACGCGGATCAACATAATCATATTCAATCGCATAGCCCGGCTGAAGAATCTCTGCCTTTTCAAGCCCTTCGATAGAGCGGACATACTCCGCCTGCACCGCCTCGGGCAGAGAGGTCGAAATGCCGTTGGGATAGATGGTGTCATCGTTCAGGCCTTCCGGCTCCAGAAACACCTGATGGGACGGCTTGTCGGCAAAACGGACGATCTTGTCCTCAATCGACGGGCAATAGCGCGGCCCCACCCCCCCGATCTGGCCGCCATACATGGCCGAACGGTGCAGATTGTCGCGAATAATGCGATGGGTTTTCTCGTTGGTATGGGTGATCAGGCAGGAAATTTGCCGGGCCGCCGGGGCGGTTGACAGAAATGAAAACAGCACCGGATTGTCATCGCCGGGCTGCTCGGACAGATGCGTCCGGTTTATGGTGCTGCCTTTCAGACGGGGCGGTGTGCCGGTCTTCAGACGGCCAAGGCGAAAGCCGAAATCGCCGATCCGCTCGGCCAGCCGGACCGAGGGCGCATCACCGATCCGCCCGCCGGGGCGCGAGACATCGCCGATATGGATCACCCCGCGCAGGAATGTGCCGGTGGTCAGCACCACGCCCGGCGCGCGCAATTCGGACCCGTCGCGCAGCACCACGCCACAGACGCGCGGCCCCTGCATCAGCAGGTCAACCACCTCGCCCTCGATGACGGTAAGGTTTTGCGCCGCCGAGACCATCCGCTGCATCGCGCGGCGATAAAGCGCGCGGTCGGTTTGCGCGCGCGGCCCCTGCACCGCCGGCCCCTTGCGGCGGTTGAGCAGGCGAAACTGGATACCGGCGGCGTCGGCGGCCCGGCCCATCGCGCCATCAAGGGCGTCAATTTCCCGAACCAGATGCCCCTTTCCCAAACCACCAATGGCCGGGTTGCACGACATGACACCAATGGCGTCGCGGCGAAGCGTGACAAGCGCGGTCCGCGCGCCCGCCCGCGTCGCGGCAAGAGCGGCCTCGGCCCCCGCATGGCCGCCACCGACGACAATGGTATCGAAATTCCGATGTTTCACCTGAAACATCCCCTATTTTCCGATGCAGAAGCTGGAAAAGATTTCATCCAGCAGGTTTTCCACATCCACCCGGCCAATCAGCATGTCAAGCGCCCGGACGGTGCTGCGCAGGTCTTCCGCCGCCAGTTCCGGGCGATCCGTGCCCCTCAATAGCTCATGTCGCGCCGATTCCAAAGCGACAAGGGCGTTTTCGATGCAAACCCGGTGGCGTTCCCGGATGGCGATGCCCGCGCCTGCCGCCCGGCGGGACAGGATTTGCCCTACCCGGTCAATCAGGTGCTCAAGCCCAAGGCCGGTTTTGCCCGACACCGCAAGCCCGCTGTCCCCGGCCCCGGTCAGGTCCGCCTTGCCGAGCACGACCAGATCATCGCCCTCTGGCGGTAAACCGGCGAGCGGCAGGCCATCCCTGGTCAGAAAGATGCGCAAATCCGCCAGACGCGCCCGGCCCAATGCCCGCGAAATACCGATTTCCTCAATCGCATCCCCGGCCTCGCGCAGACCGGCGGTATCAAGCACCGTCACCGGCAGCCCGCAGAGGTCCATCCGCACCTCGATCACGTCGCGGGTGGTGCCGGCAAATTCGGATGTGATCGCCGCCTCGCGCCCGGCCAGCGCATTCAGCAGGGTCGATTTGCCGATATTGGGCGGGCCGAGAATGGCGACCTCAAACCCCTCGCGAATACGCTCCGAGATCGCAACCCCCTTCAGCTCTGCCGACAGGCTGGCCCGCGCCCGGTCAATCAGGCCCAGCACCTCGGGCGTGACATCGGCGGGAATGTCCTCATCGGCGAAATCAATCACCGCCTCCAGCAGCGCCGCCGCGCGGATCAGCCAGCGCCGCCAGGTTTCGGCCCGCTCACCCAGCGCGCCGGACAAAACCCGCAATGCCTGTTTTCGCTGCGCTTCGGTCTCGGCATCAATCAGATCGGCCAGCCCCTCGACACGGGCCAGATCAAGCCGTCCGTTCTCGAGCGCCCGGCGGGTGAACTCCCCCGGCTCTGCCTGACGCAAATCTTTGAAACCGGACAGCAATTTCAGAACGCGCTCAACCGTGGCCAGGCTGCCATGCAGGTGCAGCTCAAGGGTTTGCTCGCCGGTAAAGCTGTGGCCCTCGGGAAAAGCCAGAACCAGCGCGTCATCCACATGTGCGCCGTCCCGGTCCGTGATCCGGCGCAGCCCGGCGGCGCGGGGGGCGGCGGGCAGTGACCCGGCCAGCGCCCGGCCCACCGCAAAGCTGTGCGGCCCCGAGACACGGACCACGGCAACCCCTGCCTTGCCCCGCGCCGATGACAGCGCGAAAATCGTATCCATTACAGAGAGTTATGCGTTCATGGAGTCGAAGAATTCCGCATTTGTCTTGGTCTGTTTCAGCTTGGACAGCAGAAATTCAATCGAATCCGTCGCCCCCATCGGGTTCAGAATCCGCCGCAGAACGAAGGTCTTTTGCAGATCGCCTTTCTCGATCAGCAGGTCTTCTTTCCGCGTCCCCGATTTCAGAATGTCGATGGCCGGGAACACCCGTTTGTCGGCGACTTTCCGGTCAAGCACGATTTCCGAGTTGCCGGTGCCTTTGAACTCCTCAAAGATCACCTCATCCATGCGGCTGCCGGTATCAATCAGCGCGGTGGAAATGATGGTCAGCGACCCGCCTTCCTCGATATTGCGGGCGGCACCGAAAAACCGTTTCGGGCGTTGCAGCGCATTGGCGTCCACCCCGCCGGTCAGAACCTTGCCAGAGGACGGCACGACGGTGTTGAAGGCCCGGCCCAGACGGGTGATCGAATCAAGCAGAATCACGACATCGCGTTTGTGCTCGACCAGCCGTTTGGCCTTTTCGATCACCATTTCGGAAACTGCGACATGGCGGGTGGCCGGTTCGTCGAAAGTCGAGGAAATGACCTCGCCCTTGACCGAGCGCTGCATGTCGGTCACCTCTTCGGGGCGCTCATCGATCAGCAGGACGATCAGATAACATTCGGGGTGGTTGGTCTCAATCGAATGGGCGATGTTCTGCAACAGGACGGTCTTGCCGGTGCGGGGGGGGGCGACGATCAGCGAACGCTGGCCTTTGCCGATCGGGGCCACCAGATCAATGATTCGCGCCGAGCGGTCTTTGACGGTCGGATTTTCGATCTCCAGTTTTATGCGCTGATCCGGGTAGAGCGGCGTCAGGTTGTCAAAGCTGACCTTGTGACGGGCCTGTTCCGGCGCGCCGAAATTGATCTTTGTCACCTTGGTCAGGCCGAAATAGTTTTCGCCCTCGCGCGGGGCATGGATGACGCCCTCGACCGTATCGCCGGTGCGGAGCGAAAACCGCTTGATGATGTCGGGCGAGATATAGATGTCATCCGGGCCGGGCAGATAATTGGCCTCCGGTGAGCGCAGAAAGCCGAAACCGTCCTGAAGCACCTCCAGCACCCCGTCGCCGAAGATTTCCCAGCCCTCTTCGGCGCGTTCACGGAGAATCTGGAACATCATTTCGCCCTTGCGCATGGTCGAGGCATTCTCGATCTCCAGCGTTTCGGCCATCGACAGCAGGTCTTTGGCGGAATGGGCTTTCAGGTCGGCAAGGGACAGACTGTCTTGGGTCATGTCAGGCATAGCGGCCCTGATCCGGGCCTCTCCGTATCGTTCACAAGGGGGGTTTCCGTGGCGGGACCGCCACATCCCGGTCTCATAAGGGGTTTGTGGTCTCGAGTCAATTCCCCTCAGCCGGGGCGGACAATGACTGAGACCACGATTATGATCAGAAGGACGGTCGGCAGCTCGTTCATCAGCCGGTAGGTGCGGCCGGGGCGCGTATTTTGGCCACGGGCGAAATCCTTGCGCCGCCGCCCCAGCCAATGGTGGAACCAGGTCATCGCCAGCACCCCGGCGGTTTTTGTCCACGGCCAAATCGCTGTCCAGTCAATGACGCCGGGGGTAAACACCAGACACAGGCCGAAAACCCATGTGACGATCATTGCCGGGTTCATAATCAACCGCAGCAGGCGCAATTCCATGGTCTGAAACAGGGCATCAGTATCTGATCCGGGCGGCGCGTTTTCCGCATGATAGACGAACAGCCTCGGCAGATAGAAAAGCCCTGCCATCCACGCAATCACCGCAATCACATGGAACGCCCTGATCCACGGATATGCTTCTGACAAAAACCCGATCATGTCATCCTTTCCTGACCACCCCCGTTATCCCTCATAAAGAAAAAGAGAGAAAAAGGGATGATGTTTTTTCCGGGGGGGCAGAAACCGGGGATCAAATGCTTTTGCACCGGGTTATTCAGGGGGTGGCGGCAGGCGGAAGCCACCCGTAGACATATCAACAAGGGTAAAATTCCGTATTGTAAGACAGTGAGTTGGCAAAAATTTTCCGGCGCAGAAACCTGTGGACAATCACAACCCGGCCTGTTGATTATCCTGCCTTTCCCCGGCCCCGGAGTTTTCCTTTCCCACAGTGGAAAGAGGCTGCAAATCACCGGCTATCGGGGGCGATTCAAGGATAACCGCATGAATTTTCCGGCCCCCCGCGCAATCCGCCCCGAAACCCGGCGTCCTATCCCGGCCTTTTTCGATGACTTCTCCACAAGCCGTTGCCAGCGTCCGGGGTTTTGTCCTATCCTCTGGCCTGAGGAGTGCGTCCGCAATGAGCCAGAACAAAATCCCCCTTGCCGGTGTGATCGGGTCGCCCGTCGGCCACAGCAAATCGCCCGCACTTCATGGGCACTGGCTGAAAACCCATGGCATTCGTGGTCATTACATCCCGATGGAGGTTGGCCGGGACGCCTTCAAACAGGTGATCCGCGCGTTGCCCCGGATGGGATTCGTCGGCCTCAATGTCACCATCCCGCACAAGGAAAAGGTGCTGGAGCTCGCGGATATGGTGACGGATCGTGCGGCGCTGATCGGTTCTGCCAATACGCTGGTCTTTCAGGATGATGGTAAAATTCATGCCGACAATACAGATGGTTACGGTTTTACCGAGAACCTGCGTCGGGGCGCACCGGACTGGCAGCCGCAAACCGGGCCTGCCGCGATTTTCGGCGCGGGCGGCGCGGCGCGGGCGGTGATTGCGTCGCTTATTGAGGCAGGCGCGCCGGAAATACGCCTCTCGAACCGGACACAGGCGCGGGCCGAGGCAATGCGGGTCGAGTTCGGGGCCAAGGTCTGTGTGGTGGACTGGATTGCCGCCGGAAATATGATCGATGATGCGGTGACCGTCGTCAATGCGACCTCTCTGGGGATGCAGGGGATGCCGGATTTCCGCGCGCCTCTTGACGGGCTGAAACCGGGCATGGTGGTGACGGACCTGGTATATACCCCGCTTGAGACCGGGTTTCTGAAGGCGGCGCGCGATGCGGGCTGTCAGGTGGTTGACGGGCTTGGCATGTTGCTGCATCAGGCGGTGCCCGGTTTTGAGCGCTGGTTCGGTGTGCGGCCCGAGGTCGATGAGGCCGCGCGCGGGGCGATTTTGCGCATATGAACATGACGC
>JPPB01000015.1 GCA_001483205.1 alpha proteobacterium 3107 | reverse complement strand
ATGTTGAGGCGTTCAAAGCGCCTGCCGGGGGGCAGGCAGGCGCTGCCCGGGCAGTTCCGCCGGGCGGACAGGTTGGCCACCCATAGGCCATCATGCAAAGGTCTTTTCCCCGGATGACGGCAAGCGGGCCGGAAGGCACCTGTCCGCCATAAAACCGCCCCGCCCGGACAACGCGCCCCCCCCCGCCAACGGGCGGGTTTTTCATAAAATCGGGGGTGTTGCCCGCTCAGGCCAATGTGCGCTCAACTTCCTCGCGCTCGAAAATCTCGATCACGTCCCCGGCGCGGATGTCATCATAGTTCTCGAACGCCATGCCGCATTCCTGACCGGACTGCACCTCTTTCACCTCGTCCCTGAACCTCTTGAGCGTCTTGAGCGTGCCCTCGTGAACCACCACATTGTCGCGCAGCAGGCGGACGCTTGCCGCCCGGCGGGCAATCCCCTCGGTGACCAGACAGCCCGCAACCCTGCCGACGCCCGAGAACCTGAACACCTCTCTGATCTCCGCATAGCCGATGAAGTTTTCGCGCACCTCGGCGGACAGCAGCCCGGCGGCGGCGGCCCTAACATCATCAACCAGATCATAGATGACCGAATAATAGCGAATCTCGACACCCTTCTGGTTGGCGACATTGCGCGCGGTGGCATTGGCCCGGACGTTAAAGCCAAGAACCGGCGCGCCCGAGGCATTGGCCAGCCCGATGTCGGTCTCGGTGATTGCCCCCACCCCGGAATGCAAAACCCGCACCCGGACCTCTTCATTGCCGATCTTTTCCATCGCCTGAACGATGGCCTCGACCGATCCCTGCACGTCGGCCTTCACCACCACCGGCAGCTCGGCCACGGTCTCTTGCGCCCGCGCCTTGGCCAAAAGCTGGTCAAGTGTGCTCGTCGCCCCGGCAGCGGCGCGCTTGTCCTTGGCGGCCTGCGCCCGATAGGCGGCGATTTCGCGGGCCTGCGCTTCGGTCTCGACCACATTCAGCGCGTCGCCCGCCTCGGGCGTGCCGTTGAGGCCCAGAACCTCCACCGGAACCGAGGGCGCGGCCTCTTTCACCCGCTCGCCCCGGTCGTTTTCCATCGCCCTCACTTTGCCCCATTGCTCGCCGACGACAAACACATCGCCCTGCCGGAGTGTGCCGTTCTGGATCAGAACCGTCGCCACCGGGCCGCGCCCGACATCGAGCTTTGCCTCGATGACCGCCCCTGATGCCGCCCGGTCCGGGTTGGCGCGCAGGTCCAGCAGCTCGGATTGCAGCGCGATGGCCTCAAGCAACGCATCAATGCCCTGTCCGGTGAGCGCCGAAAGCTCCACATCCTGCACCTCACCCGACATCTTTTCGACGACGACCTCGTGCTGCAACAGGCTGGTGCGCACCTTGTCCGGGTCGGCGGCGGGCCTGTCGATCTTGTTGATGGCGACGATCATCGGCACCCCTGCCGCCCGCGCATGGCTGATTGCCTCGACGGTCTGGGGCATAACCGCATCATCGGCGGCGACCACCAGCACAACGATGTCGGTCACCTGCGCGCCCCGCGCCCGCATAGCGGTAAAGGCCGCGTGCCCCGGCGTATCAAGAAAGCTCAGAACCGCGCCGTCATCGGTGGTCACCTGATAGGCCCCGATATGCTGGGTGATGCCGCCTGCCTCGCCCGCGACCACCTTGGCGTTGCGGATCGCGTCCAGCAGCGAGGTCTTGCCATGATCCACATGGCCCATCACCGTCACCACCGGCGGGCGCGGTTTCATATCCTCTTCGCGGTCTTCCACCGTGTCGATCACGTCTTCCACATCGGCGTCAGAGACCCGCACGATATTGTGGCCGAACTCCTCGATAATCAGCTCTGCGGTGTCCGCATCAACCGACTGGTTCTGGGTGACCATCATGCCCATTTTCATCAGCGCCTTGACCACATCGGCCACGCGCTCGGCCATCCGGTTGGCGAGCTCCTGCACGACGATGGTTTCCGGCACCTGCACGTCGCGGATCACCTTTTCGCGCTCCTGCGGGCGGCCGGTCGCCTTTTGCCGCGCCCGTTCCTGTTTGCGCTTCATCGCGGCAAGGGATTTCTGCCGCCCGCCCTCGCTGCCCGCGAGTGCCTGGTTGAGTGTCAGCTTACCCAGGCGGCGGTTGGTGTCCCGGCTCCCCTTGCCGCCGCGCGGTCTGGTCTCGGTGTTCCGGGTGTCGCGGTCCTGCTTGCGGGCAGAGGGCGACGGCGATGGTGACGGGGGCGGCGGGGGCGCGGCCTTGGCGATTTTTGCAGCCTTGGCGACCTTGGCAACCTCGGCCCGTTCCCGATCCTCGGCCTCGCGTTTCTTGCGCGCCTGTTCCTCGGCGCGTTCGCGTTCCTCGCGTTCTTTGGCTTCCTGCTCTGCCCGGCGGCGTTCGCGCTCCTCGGCGCGTTCGCGTTCTTCTGCCTGCCGCTTCGCCGCTTCTTCGGCCTCGCTCGCACGGGCGGCCTGCACCGCCTTCAGGCGGCGCTCCATTTCGGCGTCAGAAATCCCCGCCGGTCGCTTTCTGCCGGTCGCCGCTGCCTTGGCCTGGCTCGCGGCGGGGCCGGTCTTTTTGCTGATCGCCGGTTTCGGAACGACAACGCGCTTGCGCTTGGTTTCCACCACCACGTTCTTGGTCCGCCCGTGGCTGAAACTCTGCTTCACGCTGCCCGAACGCGCGCCGCCGCGCAGGCCGAGGGTCTTTTTGCCGTCATTGTCGCTCATATGGTCCTTGCACCTTCCCGCCCGGCAGGCTTGCCCGCCGTCTTTTCACGCACATCTTCACGCACGCCGGATAATCGCGTGGCTTCCTCTACAACACGTCGGGCGAGTCCGCCAGCGGCAAGCGCGCCATGTATTACATTTTCCCGCCCGAACGCCAGCCCCAATTCGCGGGCGGTCAGGCATCCGACATAGGACGCCCCGCTTTCGTCCGGCGGGCGCAGCTTTGTCTTGCCCCGTTCAGAGCCGTCCGCCGCCTGGATCAGCACCTGCGCCTGACCCTTGAGCAGCCAGTCGCGCACCTTTCCGTATCCGGCCACGGCCTCGCCGCTTTTGCGGGCCAGCGAGATGAGGCCAACCACCCGGTGCGCCAGTTGCGCCTCGACCTGTCCGATCAGCCCGTCGGGCGGGGTTGCCGGGGCCTTCAGCGCACGGGCGAAAAGACGCCGGGTGACGGCGCGTTCCAGCGCCGCAAGGTCGGCAGAGACCCACACCCCCCGGCCCGGCAGCTTTTCCAGCACATCGGCAACGACCTGCCCGTCCGGTCCGGCGACGAAACGGATCAGCCCGGCCCTGGGCCGCGTCTCGCCGGTGGCGATGCAGCGCCGCCGGGACGGGTCTTTTGCCTTGGGTCTGCCGCTGCGGGACATTGCGCGCGCCTTCGGGGGGCCGGGTCCGGGGCCTCGGGGTCAGGCCCCGGCCTCCGCTGCCGCTGCCGTCGTCGTTGTTGCCGCGTCGCTTTCCTCCGGCTCTTCGCCTTCCTCGCTTTCTGCGCTTTCCCCGTCGTCTTCCGTGACCAGATCGGCGGGGTCAACCCAGCCGAGTTGCACCCGCGCGTTCATCACCAGCGTCTGGGCCTCCTCCAGCGCCACATCGAATTTCTCCAGAATGCCGTCGTCCTTGACCCGCTCGCCGTCAACGGTGGTCCAGCCGCCGGCCAGTTCCCAGTCGGCACAGGTGGCGAAATCCTCCAGCGTTTTCACGCCGTCCACGGCCAGCGCCTCGATCATCCGCGGGGTCAGCCCGGCAAAGTCGATCAGGCTGTCCTCGACCCCCAGCGCACGGGCATTGTCCAGCGCCTTTTTGTTCTGCGCCTCAAGAAAATCGCGGGCGCGGGCCTGAAGCTCCTCGGCGGTGCCTTCGTCCAAACCGTCGATGGCCAGCAACTCGTCAAGCTCCACATAGGCGACCTCTTCGAGATTGGTGAACCCCTCGGCCACCAGCAACTGGGCGAAAAATTCGTCAAGGTCGAGGCTGTCCATGAACAGCTTCGTGCGGTCCTCAAATTCCTTCTGGCGGCGCTCTGATTCCTCGGCCTCGGTCATTATGTCGATGTCCAGACCGGTCAACTGGCTGGCCAGACGCACATTCTGACCCCGCCGCCCGATGGCCAGCGAAAGCTGATCGTCCGGCACGACGACCTCAATCCGCTCGGCCTCTTCGTCCAGAACCACCTTGGACACCTCGGCGGGTTGCAGGGCATTGACCAGAAAGGTCGGCTGATCCTCGTTCCAGGGGATGATGTCGATCTTTTCACCCTGAAGCTCGTTCACCACCGCCTGCACCCGAGAGCCGCGCATCCCCACGCAGGCCCCCACCGGGTCGATAGAGCCGTCATAGGAAATGACCGCGATCTTGGCGCGGGAGCCGGGGTCGCGGGCCACCGCCTTGATCTCGATGATGCCATCATAGATTTCCGGCACCTCCATCCTGAACAGTTCGGCCATAAATTCCGGCGCGGTGCGGGACAGAAAGATTTGCGGCCCTCTGGGTTCGCGGCGCACATCCTTGACGTAGCAGCGGATGCGGTCATTCGGGCGATAGCCTTCGCGGCCGATCTTTTCGTTCCGGCGCAGCATGGCCTCGCCCCGGCCGACATCGACGATGACATTGCCGTATTCCTCGCGCCGGACGATGCCGTTGATGATGGTTCCGGCGCGGTCCTTAAATTCCTCATACTGGCGGTCCCGTTCGGCCTCGCGCACCTTTTGCAGAATCACCTGCTTGGCCGATTGTGCGGCGATGCGGCCCAGTTCCACGGGCGGCACCTCATCGACAACCGTGTCGCCGGTCTGCGGGTCATCAAGATATTGTTTCGCCTGCCCGGCGGTCAGCTCGGCCTGATAATTCTCCACCATGTCATCCTCGACCACGGTGCGGACACGGGTAAAGGTGGCCCTGCCGGTCTTGCGGTCGATGGACACGCGGATGTCCATCTCTGCCCCGTAGCGGCTTCTGGCGGCGCGGGCGAGCGATTCCTCCATCGCTTCGATCACCAGCACCGGGTCGATCATCTTTTCTCGCGCCACCGCCTCGGCGGTCTGCAAAAGCTCAAGCTGGTTGGCAGAGGTGATTGCCATCGGGTCTACTCCTTGTTTCCGCCGATGACGGCGCGGGGGCCGTCGGGTCGGGTTTCTTTGGTCCGGCCCGCATCCCTGCGGCCCTTCAGAATGTCGCGGATAAGCGCATCCGACATCACCAGCCGGGCGTCGGACAGCCAGGCGAATTTCAGCCCGATGGTGCCCTCAGTGACGTTGATCAGCACCTCGTCGCCCTCGACCCCCGCCAGCACGCCCCGAAAGCGGCGGCGTCCGCTGATCGGCATTTCGGTCTCGATTCTGGCGTCATGGCCCTCGTGGTCGGCGAAGTCCGCCAGCCGGGTCAGGGGGCGGGCGATGCCGGGGCTGGACACTTCGAGCGTATAGGCCTCGGTGATCGGATCCTCGACATCAAGTGCCGCCGAGATCGCGTTTGAGAGGCGGGCGCAGTCGTCCACCTCGATCTCGCCGCCGGGTTTTTCGGCCATGACCTGCACGGTCGGGGCCTTGCCGCCGATCAGACGGACACGGACAAGGGCGAATCCCATGTCCTCGATCACCGGGCGGATGATTCCGGCCAACCGGCGGTCGATGGCAGCTCTGGCGACAAGATCGGTCATGTTCTGGTCTGGTCACAAAAAAACGGGCGCGCGGCCCGTTATCTTTTCCGGTGGAGCGCCGGGGGTGGAGACCGGCGCGCCGCTGTTGGCGAGAGTATAGGGGAAAGCGGGGCGGGATGCAAGCCCGTGCGGATATGGCTTGGCGCGGGGATTTTGAGTCCGGGTTTTGGTCCTGATCCCGTCCGGTCGTAAGGCTGGCCGCACCTTATCCGCGGGTAAGGTTGGGGCTTATCCGCGGATAAGCCGCGCGCCCCGTGCCGGAACAGATGTGCGAACAATCCGAAGGGCAGCGCCCGGCCCGGCGGAAGCGAAGCGCCCGCCGTCGGGCGGGGCGGGCGCTGCCCGGTCTTGCGACCGGGCGGGACAGGTTGGCCACTGACGCGCCCATATGC
>JPPB01000014.1 GCA_001483205.1 alpha proteobacterium 3107 | reverse complement strand
TCGGGAGTTCTTTGCCGACAGCGCGCGGCTCAACCAGATTCTGACCAACCTGATCGGCAATGCCGTCAAATTCACCGAGACCGGCGGCATCCGGGTTATCGTGTCGGGCATTCACGGGCCTGAGCAGACCGAGGCAACGATTTCGGTCGAAGATACCGGGCCGGGGATTGCCGGGGAGAATCTGGAGGACATCTTCGGGGATTTCGTCGCTCTGGCGCGGGCCAGTGGCCGGCAATCCCGTGGCGATGGTCTGGGGCTGTCGATTTCGCGCAAGGTCGCGCGCCTGATGGGGGGGGATCTTCGGGCGGAAAGTGTGCTTGGCGTCGGCAGTGTTTTTCGGCTGACCCTGCCGCTTCAGCGCTCCGAGGCCCGCGCCCGGCCCCGCGAAGCGCCAAGACCCGGCGCGTCACTGCACCATCTGTCGGTGCTGATTGTTGAGGACAATGCGATCAACCGTTCGGTCCTGTGCGAGATGCTGACCGGACTTGGCAACAGCGTGACCGAGGCCGAAAACGGGCTGGAAGGGGTGAAAAAGGCCGGGGAAACCGGGTTTGACCTGATTATCATGGACATCAGTATGCCGTTCATGGATGGCATTGAGGCCACGCGCCGGATCAGGCAGGGGGCCGGGCCGAACCGCGGCACCCGTATACTTGGCCTGACGGCGCACGGGGGGCAGGAATTTCGTCAGAAGGCAGAGGCGGCGGGGATGGACAGGTTCTGCACCAAACCGCTGCGGCTGTCTGATCTGCGCAATGCCTTACAGGGTATGGACGGGCCGGACGCGCCGCCGCCTGACCCCCCGGCGCTGATCGCCACGGATGTGATCGGCGAGTTGAGAGAGGCGCTCGGCGATGAAAAGGTCAGAGCGACGACAGAGCAGTTCCTGGCAGAGCTGGCAGACGGGGTTGCGGTTCTGCGGGCGCAGGCGTCAGAGGCGGAAAGCGCGGTCATCGCGGATGCGCTGCACAAATTGCGGGGGGCGGCGGCGTTGCTTGGCCTGACCGGGTTGTGCGGTGCGATAGATGCGGCGGGGGAGGCTGGCCATGGGGCCGACAGGCAGGCGTTTGTTGCGGCGGTTGACGGGATTGAGCGGGTTTCCGCAGCCAGCGCGGCGGCGCTTTTTGCCCGGCTGACGCCCCGGCCGGGGTGAGCGTCTATCCCCAAGTATAGGTCGCGCATCCTGATTCCCGCCCGACTATCCTTTCTCGGCCCGGACACGGGCACCTCGCCGGGCCTAACCTTTCCCTATCGAAAGCGCGCTTTTGCGCCCCAGCATCTGAAAGGTGACCCCATGAGTGAAAAAAGAAAAATCATCGTTATCGGCGGCGACGGCTTCTGCGGCTGGCCCACGGCCCTTCATCTCTCCAAGCTCGGCCATGACATCACCATCGTCGATAACCTGTCCCGACGCCGGATCGACAAAAAGATGGGGGCCGACAGTCTGACGCCGATTGCCCCCGTCAAACAGCGCCTTACCGCCTGGACCGAGGCAACCGGCCTTTCCCTCGGCTTTGCCCGTATTGACGTTGCCCGCGAGTTCGGGCGCCTCACGTCGCTTCTCGCATCTGTCAAACCCGACACCATCATCCATTTCGGCGAACAGCGCGCCGCACCCTATTCCATGAAGGGCATCAACGAAAAGCGCTACACCGTCGATAACAACATCTCGGCGACCCACAATCTGCTGGCGGCGGTTACCGGGCTTGGCATTGACCCCCACATCGTTCACCTCGGCACCATGGGGGTCTATGGCTATGACGATGACGGGATCGAAATCCCCGAGGGCTATCTCCGCGTCTATATCCCCGGCGAAGACCGGCGGATTGTCCAGCGGGACATCCTCTATCCGACCAACCCCGGCAGCGTCTATCACATGACCAAATCCATGGATCAGCTTCTGTTCCAGTTCTACGCCAAGAATGACCTGCTTCGGGTTACCGACCTGCATCAGGGCATTGTCTGGGGCACCCAGACGGCGGAAACCCGGCTTGATGAGCGCCTGATCAACCGGTTCGATTATGACGGCGACTATGGCACGGTGCTGAACCGCTTTCTGATGCAGGCGGTGGTGGGGCATCCGCTGACGGTCCATGGCACCGGCGGCCAGACCCGCGCCTTCATCCATATTCAGGACACCGTGAAGTGCATCGCGCTTGCGGTTGAAAACCCGCCTGCCCCGAACGGCAAGGTGGCGATAATGAACCAGATGACCGAAACCCACACGGTGCGCGATCTGGCCGCGCTGGTCAAAAAGCACTCGCAGGCGCAGGTTGCCTTTGTCGATAACCCCCGCAATGAGGCGGCAGAGAACGACCTGCGGGTGTGCAACCGGTCACTGATTGACCTTGGCCTGAAACCGATCACCCTTGCCGAAGGTCTGATCGAGGAAACCCAGGACATTGCGCAGAAATACGCCCACCGGTGCATTCCCGACATGATCCCCTGTGTCTCGACATGGACCGACAGCCAGCGACCCGGCGTTGTAAAATCGGCGGCCTGAGCCATGACGGGATTTTCCGGGCGCGCGTGGAGGTGCGCCCGGTGAAGATCCCCGGCCCGGGTTCCGACCCTGTATGTGGTAACCAGAATGCGATTGATTGGCATGGGGTTGCTCGCCTTCCTGCTGGCAGGTGTTGCGCTCTTTCTCTCCAACTCCGAACAGCTCCGCCTCGGGGCGCGTGTGCTGGCCGAGGTGGCATTCGGCCCGCAGCTCGCTTTTGAAACGCGCGCGGACGGATCACTCGGCACCCGTCCGGGCGAGGCTGTGGTCAGACGCGCCAACCCCGACGTTCCCATTATTCTTTCCGGTTTGCCTGCCTATCAGGGCGCGACGTTTTTCATGCCAATCGACGCGCGCCCTACCTCCGGATACCTCCAGATCGACGCAACGATGCAGGTTCTTGCTGGTGTCGAGGGCGTTCTGCGCATCTCGATCGGCAACATCAGACGGGCCGAGTTGTTGCTGCGTCCGGGGGAGGCAGGACGCTCTCTGCGCATTGAGCTTCTGGAACAGGAGCTTGCGAGGGAGCGGCTGGTCGTCTCGTTCAGCTTGCAGGGGGAAGGCCCCCACAGTCCCTGCGGCGGCGACAAGGGCCTTGAGGTCATTGTCGAGATCGAGACGACCAGCGCTATTTTCCTCACTCTTGACCGCCCGCTCAGCAGCCCCCGCGATCACGCGCTGATCGCCGGGCGGGAAGTGCGCCTTGCGCTGCCAAAGGGGGACCAGTCCCCGGTGCTGCGGGCCGGGCAGAAGCTCGCCGCTGCGGGGCTGGTGATTCGCTACACCGCAGACGGGGTTGCCCCCGATGTCGCCGTATCGCTGGCAAATGAGCTTGGCCAGCCGTCCGTCCGCCCCCGGTTTGCCTGGTCAAAGGCCACCGCCCCCGACAGCCCCCTTTTCGGGCTGCGCCGGTTCCACCGGGAACAAAGCTGGCGCATCCGCTATGATCTGGCCGACGGACAAAGCGGGCGGCTTCCGGGGGCGCTTGAACTGGTCATGGAGCTGGGTCGGCAGACCGGTGATGCGCCATGGCAGGTCATGGTCACGCTGAACGGCAGGCTGGTCGGGCAGGCAACGGCGAAAGGCGGCGCATTCCTGCGGTCAATCGCGCTGCCGCCAGAGTTCCACAAACGCCGGAATGTCGTCGAAATCATCGCTGTCGCCGCTTATACACCCCCCGATGAGTGCAATCGCGGCCCGGATGTGTTTGCCGAAGTCAGGGCCGGGACGCGGTTTCGGGCCGGGGACGCGAACCTTGACGACCCGTTTCTGAGCATATCGGCGGCCCTGTCCGGTGGCTGGGGGCTGGCGGCGCGCGACCTATCAGTGGCTGAAGCCACCGCCGCCACCCGACTGCTCGAACATCTGCCGGTTGCCGGGGGCGGCGACCTGATCCTGCGTGCCGTTCCGCGCGGCGCGGCGCTTTCCGACTGGTCAGACGCCGGGGGGCAGGTCTGGCTGCTCTACGCTGGCCCCGATGGTCAGATCACTGTTGCCAGACCATCGGATTACCCCTCGACCATCGCGCGGGAGGTTTTGCTGGTCGCGGATTTGCGCGGGAGTGCGGCATGAGCACCGGGGCACAGGACGACAAGCGCGACCAGATCAACTTTGTCTCGGTTGACAGCGCCCCGAAGAAGTTTGCGGGCATGATTTCGGTCTGGCGCGCCCCCGCCACCCTTGTCGTCTTTACTGCCATCGCCGTGGTGCTGATGCTTGCGGTCAATTCACCGGCGGGCAGCGGGCTGTTTCCCAACCGTGATCTGGTGTTTTCACCCTATGAGGGCAACCACTCCGTCGCGATACGGATTTTCCTTGCGTCGTTCTTCATCGCCTTCGGGCTTTTCTGCTCCGGCAATATGATTGCCCGCATCTGCTTTGCCGCCGACATGGTGATCACCTATCTGACAATCTGCGTCCTGCTTGACCTCGCCAATATCACGGCGCACCGCTGGCTCGGCATATCCTATTCGCTGCATTTCAGCGCCATCACCTCGGGCCTGATCGGGTTCGCCGTCTATTCCTTCAAACTGCTTCAGCGCGGTTTCATGCCCGCGCGCATCCCGGTTGAGCACCGGCCCGTCAAGATGACCCGCGCCATCGTCCGGTTGCTGGTCACGGTTGCCATTGCCGCCATTGTATCGATCCGGGTGGGGGGTATGGAGCTCGAGGTCGTGCGAGCGCTCAGGGCCTGGACATTGCTGGGCGGGATCGGCCCCGGCGTGTTCCTGTTTCTGCCGGTGCTGTTCGGGCAACTCTACCTGCTGGCGGTCTGGGACGTGATAAAGACGAAAACGCCGGACTTTCGGCCCCCGATTTCCGTCATCGTGCCCGCCCATAATGAGCAATACATCATCCGGGACACCATCCGCGCGATGGACAAAGCCGCCGCCCATTATCGGGGCGAGGTGCATATTCTGATTATGAACAACAATTCGACCGACGACACGGAGCAGATCGCAACCGAAACGCTGGCCTCCTGCGCCGCCGCACAGGGCCGGGTGATTAACGTTCCGACGCCGGGCAAGTCCAACGCGCTGAATGCCGGGCTGGACGCGGTTGAAACCGAGTTTTTCGTGCGCGTCGATGCCGACACCCTGATCGGCGAAGACAATTTCACCCGCGCGATGCCCTTTTTCAAAGACCCCAGCGTGGGGGTTGTCGGCGGTGTTCCCGTGCCGCCCGGTGGTGCGCTGTTCGACCGCGCGCGGCTGTTAGAGGTGCTGGTGAAGCACGGGTTCTATTCGGTTGCCATGGGCGCGGTCAATGGCGTCGTCGGCATTCCGGGCATGTTCGTTGTCATGCGGACGGAACATCCGCGATACCTTGGCGGCTTTGTCGAGGGCATGAACGGCGAAGACACCGACCTGTCGCTGAGGATCGGAGAGCTGGGGTTTCATTCGGTCGTTGACCCCAGGCTGCGGTATGTCTCGGAAGTGCCGGCCTCTTACCGGCATATGCGCGAACAACGCATGAGGTGGTTCCGGTCTGTCTATCATATCTCGTCCCGGTGCCGTGACCTGATCTATTCGGGCAATCGTTCGCTGCGGGGGAAGGTGATTTTGCCCTATATGCTGGTCAATTCGGCGCGTCGGGCGATGCTGGTGCCGCTGGTGGTTTTCGGCGGGCTGGAATGTGTGTTTGCCTTTAACCCGCACAGCCCGATCGTGTGGCAGTCGGTGGTGGCCGTCACCACCGGGGCACCTGCTGTGGTGGCGGTTGTGGCGTCTTTGCTGAACGGGGTGCCGCGCGGGATTGTGGCCCTGCCGGAATACCTGCTGTTTCGGGTGATGCGCGCCTATTTCACACTGGAGTCGATGCTGAGCATTCTGGTGGACGAAAGCGCGGAAGATCTTGAGCGCGCAACCCGGTATGACCTGCGGAAATCAGGATCGATCCGGGTGGCATGAGCCGGGGGGCGCGCCCCTGTGACGGATATAGCAAAACGACTGAATTTTGAGTCCAACTTCCGGTCCTGACCCCGCCCGGTCGTAAGACCGGGCCGCGCCGTCCCGCCCCCCCACGGGGCGGCGCGTTCGCGCCCCCCCGAGCGGGCCGGAC
>JPPB01000013.1 GCA_001483205.1 alpha proteobacterium 3107 | reverse complement strand
GAAAGGCCTGGCCCAGAAAGGCCTGGCTTTCCTCTTGCTCCTGCTGGTCGCCGGTCCATTCCCAGCTTACGCCGGGGGGCAGCGGGCGCTCCTGCTCCAGCCATTCGGTCAGCCCCGCGATGCGTTCGCTGGCGGTCAGCGGTATCTCGCGCACGGTTCCGTCGGGGTCAATGACCTCGATGGTCAGCCCGGTCTCGACCCCCGCCTTGATGTCAAAACGACGCTGCTGGTCGCTGCGGTCAATCTGGCTCAGCTTTTCGACCGGGGTGCGGGTGACGAAATTCGACAACGGCACCAGCCCGTCGGCAGTGCGGACCTTGAGCGTGTCAAGGGTGGACAGGGACCGGTCCTTCTCCGGCAGGCGCAGACGGATTTCGATTTCCTCGTCCGAGCTGTCAACCCGCATGGTGTCAAGCAGAACGCCACGGGTGACCAGTTGCACCATGCCGCCCACCGTCACCACATCGGCCCCGTAGCGGCCTGCCTTCTCGACATCCACATCCACCTGCCAGTCGATGCCGGGCAATGGGGTGGTGTCTTCAATAGCAATCAGGCCGGGGGTGGCCTCGAATCGGTTACGGACGATAGCGGCGGCCTGTCGCAGGGCGGCCCAATTATCACCCTTGAGCCGCAGATGCAGGGGTTTGGCCGCGACCGGTCCCTGGGCGAGGTTCAAAATCTCAGTCCTGATGCCGGGCAGTATATCCAGCCGGGTCCGGAGGTCTTCCAGCACCATGTTGCCGTCGAGGTCAGGCCGGTTCGCGCGGTCTTCCCACGGGATAAGCTCGATCTGGACCTGCCCGATCGCATCACGCGGGGCGCTCGCACCGCCGGTGTTGGAGTTCAGACGCCCCGCACCCGCAAAGGCAAAGGCGCTTTCGACGCCGGGTGTGGCAAGGGCGATTTCCTCGGCCTTCTTCACCGCCGCGTCTTTTTCAGCAAGCGAAAGGTTGCCGCGCTGGCGGACATAGATGATCGCCTGTTCCGGTTCGGTTTCGACAAAGAACTCGGTGCCTTTGTTGTGCTCGGCGAAATAACCGAAGACGGCGATGACGAAACCGATGACTGCGGCGATGGTCACCAGCGGCATGACCGGATTGCCGACGATGAAATGGATGAAGCTGCCGAACGGGCTGCGGCGGTATCCGGCCTCGACCGTCTTTGCGCGGCGGGCGGTTTTCACCGCATCAAAGGTGATCGCGGTCAGCGCCGCCCCGGTCAGGAACAGGATCGCGCCGGGCACAAGCGCCATCAGGCCGCCCACGGGGGCCGCGCCGCCGAACAGATAGCCGGGGTTCAGAAGCTGCATCGCGCCGAGGAAGATCAGATAGAGCGACACAGGCACCATCGGCACCCGCACCCACCACGGCAGCGCCCTCAGCGCGTCAGAGGCCCGGCCAAAGCTGCGCGACAGACGCCCCGAAACACCGCCAACCACCGGCAGATAGATCAGCGCCACGATCAATGAGGCCGACAGCACGAAAATCAGCGTGACCGGCAACATGCCCATGAACTCGCCCGGCAGGCCGGGCCAGAACAGCATCGGCAGAAAAGCGCAGAGCGTGGTGGCGGTGGAACTGACAATCGGCCAGAACATGCGCCGGGCGGCCTCGACATAGGCGTGCATCGGCCCGGTGCCCTCTCTGATCCGCCGGTCGGCATATTCCACCACCACGATGGCACCATCAACCAGCATCCCGACAGCAAGGATCAGCCCGAACATCACCATATTCGAGACGGTAACCCCCATCACCGCCAACAGCACAAAGCACAGCAGGAACGAGGTCGGGATCGCAAAACCGACAAGCAGGGCAGAGCGCACCCCGAGCGCGGCCAGAACCACGATCATCACCAGGGCGATGGCCGTCAGCACCGAGCTTTCGAGCTGGCGGACCATGCTCTCCACCCTGCCGGACTGATCATTCGAGGTATTGACCCTGATCGCCTGTTGCAGCTCTTCCGGCCATGTGGCGCGGACGGCCTCGATCTCTGCCCTGACCATGGCAGAGGTGTCGATGATGTTGAAGCCCTTGCGCTTGACCACCTGTATGGCAACGGTGGATTCGCCGTTGAAACGGGCGGTGCCGGTGCGGTCCTCAAAGGTCAGGCGTATCTCGGCCAGATCGCCCAGCGTGACCACCCTGTCGCCGTTGATCTTGACCGGCAGATTGAAGAAATCGGCAGGAGTATCGAAGGACGCCGGAATCTTGACCGAAAACGCGCCGGTGTCCGATTCGACCTCTCCGGCGGCAATCAACTGGTTGTTGCTGCGCACAATATTGATCACTTCGGCAGCGGTGACGTTATAGGACTCCAGCTTCAGCGGGTCGATCACCACTTCCAGCATCTCTTCGCGGTGGCCCGCGAGGGGGGCCTCCAGCACCGGCTCCAGCGCCTCAATCCGGTCCTGCATTGCGCGGGCATAGCGCACAAGCGTGCGTTCGGGCACCGGACCGGTCAGGTTGATGACGATGATCGGAAATTCCGAGAAGTTTATCTCGTTGATCGAATAGTTTTCCACGCCCGCGGGAAACTCGGCCTCTGCCGCGCTCATCGCGTCGCGCACATCGGCGATGGTCGCCTTCTTGTCCCAGCCAAATTCAAATTCGAGCAGAACACCGGCATAGTTCTCTGCCGCGGTGCTGCCCATAGCATCAAGCCCGTCGATGTCGGCCAACTGGATTTCCATCGGCCTGACCAGCAGCTTTTCGGCATCCTCTGCCGAAATGCCGGGAAAAGGAACCGAGATGAAAAGCGCCGGAATATCGATGTCCGGCTCGCCTTCTTTCGGCACGGTGACATAGGCAAGCGCACCTGCGGACAGCGACAGCAGGATGAAGGCCAGAACCATGCGCGCCCGGGCGGCGGCCCAATCAACAAGACCAATCATGGCGTGTTATCCCGATAAGTGACCTCAAGCGCCACGCCGTCGATCAGATACTCCTGCCCCGAGACGATCACCGCGGCCTCCTGCGGCAGTCCGGCGAGCCACGCCCCGTCATCGGAATCGCGCAACAGCGATACCTGCGCGAACTCGGCGCGGTTATCAGCACCAACCAGACGCACCCCAAGCTGGCCGTCATCGTCAAGCGTCATCGCCGATTGCGGCAGCAGATGCGCCGAGGTGCCTTCGGACTCGATCAGGATTTCGGCGGTTTGTCCGTCACGGATCGACAGATCGTCATTGGCGACCTCGACCTCGACCCGGAAGGTCCGCGTCTCCGGGTCGGCAGAGCGCGACAGGAATGTCACCTGCCCGACCACCTCTTGCCCGGTGGCAAGGCGCGCCCCCGCCATCGCCCCCAGCCCGATGCGGTTGACCTCGACTTCCGGCACAAAGCCGATCAGCTTTATCGGGTTAAGCCGGATGATGGTTGCGCAATGCCCGCCCGGTTGCATCAGCGCGCCCAGTTCGGCGGTGTCGGATTCCAGCAGACCACCGAACGGCGCGCGGATTTCAAGCCGCTCAATCTCTTTCCGGGCAACCTGAACCCCGGCCTCTGCCGATTGCAGGGTCGCCCGCGCCGAGGCCAGGCGTGTCTCTGACGCAAAACCGTCCTGGGTCAGCCGTTCGGCAGCGGTGAAGTTGATTTGCGCCTCGGCCAGCCGGGCCTCTGCCTCGGCCAGCCCGGCATCGCGCGTCCCGGTTTCCAGCCTGCACAGCAACTGCCCCGCCGAAACCTGTGTGCCCTTGCGCAACGGCTCTGATTTGACCAGCCCCGAGGTTTCGGCCATGACAACAACCTGACGGGCGGCTTCGGTCAGGCCACGCAGAATGACGGCGCTGTCCACCGACTGCGCGACCGACCGCAGGGCGACGACGGAAATGCGGGGGGCGACATCCTGCTGCGGCGCATCAGTTTCGGCAAGCGTCGCCGCCCCGTCCGCATCCGCTGCCATGTCCGCATCCGGTGCGGCCCCGTAATTCGTCGCAAAGGCGGTCACCGCTTCGCGTTCCAGAACCAGCAACGCCAGCGCAGCCGCAACCACAATCGCGGTCAGTATCGAAAAAATACGCATCCGGTTCTTTAACCCCCGAGCTACCATGAACAGTGTGGTCATTTCCCAATGCCGCGTACGGCGGTCAGAAGCCCCCGCCGCGAAAATCGGGGCTTGCTGGCATAGGATAGGTGTCCGGGGAATGAAATTCAAGCTGAAGGCGATGTTTGTGCAAACTCTTGGCAAGGGCGGTCGGATCGGGGTAAGAGGGGCCGGAAGGGCAGGATGCGGATTACGGAGGCGCGCCGTGAGCAACACCGACAGTTTCATCGAGGAAGTCAGCGAAGCGGTCCGCCGTGACAGGCTGTATGCGCTGATGCGCCGCTACAGCGGGCTGGCGGTGGCGCTGGTGGCGCTGATTGTCGGCGGCGCGGCCTATAACGAATGGCGCAAGGCTGAGACGCTGGCCAGGGCGCAGGCCTTTGGTGATTCCGTGCTGGCGGCTCTGGAGGGCGACGAGGGGCAGGACCGGATCGAGGCCCTTGCCGGGATCGAACCGGCGGTTGACGGCGACGCCCTGATGGTTTTGCGCTTCATTGATGCGGCGGAACGTCTGGGGGCGGATGATGCGCCCGGCGCGGCAGAGGTCTATGGCCGGATTGCCGATGACGCGGATGCGCCGGGGATTTATCGCGATCTGGCGGCGCTGAAGCGGGTGGTGATTCTGGGGGCGGAATTGCCCGCAGAGGAACGGCGGCAGATACTGGACGGCATGGCCGCACCGGGCGCGCCTTTCAGGTTGCTGGCCGAGGAACAAATGGCGCTGATCGACATCGAGGCCGGAGAGGCCGGGGCCGCAATCGAGCGGTTAAGGGCGATCATTGCGGATGCAGAGGTGACGCCCGGCCTGCGCAGTCGGGCAAACGGCCTGATCACGGCACTTGGCGCAGAGCAGGACGCGGGCTAAGCTGTCGGGGCACGGGCAGACGGCAACGTATGGACGACAACAGGCAGACGACAACGGGCGGCAACGGAACGGCAAAAGGGCGGCAAGGATAAAAGGCATGGATCGAAGGGGCATTTTACCGGTGAAACCGGGGCGACTGTTCGCATATGTGGCGCTGGCGGCCACTCTGATGGCCTGCTCAGAGCAGGAAGAAATCCTCGTCGGAGAGCGGTTCGGCCTGCGCAGCACGGCCGAGGGCGAAACCAGCGGGGCGGCGGATGCGGGGGTGGTGCCTGCGCCGATCACCCTGCCCGCGCCGGTCGCGTCCCCGGACTGGACCCACCGCAACGGCTCTGCCAGCCACCGGGTGCCCCATCCGGCCCTTGCCGCCACTCCTGCCCCGGCCTGGAGCGCGGACATCGGCGCGGGCAACAGCCGCAAACACCGAATCACCGCTGATCCGGTGGTCGCCGACGGGCGGGTCTTTGTCATGGATTCCGAATCGGTGGTCACGGCGCTGTCACTCGCGGGCGAACGGCTGTGGTCTGTCAGCGTCGCCCCCGGCTTTGACAACCGCAATGACGCCAGCGGCGGCGGGCTGGCGGCGGCGGACGGTTCTGTCTATGCAACCACCGGGTTCGGAACCCTGAGCGCGCTTGAGGCGGAAACCGGTGCAATGCGCTGGACGCAGCGTGTGGACGGCGCGGTGACCGGCGCGCCCACCGTGTTCGGGGAACTGGTCTATATCGTATCGCGCGACGGGGTTGCCTGGGCGATCAATACCGGGGACGGGCGCATCGCCTGGTCTCTGTCCGGCAACCCGACGCAATCGGTGATGTCCGGCGGAGCGGGTCCGGCGGTCACCGATCAGATTGCGGTCTTTCCGTTCGGCTCCGGTGATCTGATTGCCAGTTTCCCGCGCGGGGGGGTGCGGCTGTGGACGGCCAGCCTTGCCGGACAGCGCCTTGGCCGCGCCTATGCGGGCGTGACCGACATCACCGGTGATCCGGTCATTGATGGCGACAAGGTGTATAGCGGCACGTCTTCGGGGCGCATTGCCGCCATCGGGCTGCGCAGTGGCGAGCGGCTATGGACGGCCAATGAGGGCGCGATGAGCCCGGTCTGGCCCGCAGGCGGTGCGGTGTTTGCCGTCACCGATGAGGCCCGGCTGGTGCGGCTGAGCGCCGGGGACGGGCGGGTGATCTGGGCAACCGATCTGCCCTATTTCCTCAACGAGAAACCAAAACGGCGGGGCAAGGTTCATCCGAGCTTTGGCCCGGTGC
>JPPB01000012.1 GCA_001483205.1 alpha proteobacterium 3107 | reverse complement strand
AGTTTGCCGCCTCTGCCTGAGCGGGTTTGTCGCACGGGGGGCGTTCACATACCCGCCATAATGCGCTATCCTGCCGGTATCGAGTTGAAACTCCACCCCAGGGCGCGGGAAAAGGCAAAAAAACCGCCCCCCGGAAGAACGGAGAACAGGAGGCCCTGAGAAACATGACAAGATTTCTTTTCCGTGGCGCAATGGCCGGAACGCTGGCCCTGACGATGGTTTCCGCAGGCGCGCAGGAAATGTCGGAAAAGCGGGTGGAAACCCATACCGACTGGAGTGTTTTCGTGGAAACCGACCCGCCCCAGTGCTGGATCGTCTCTGCCCCCAAGGAAACCGTGAACACCAAAGACGGGCGCGTGGTTTCGGTGAAGCGGGGCGAGATTATGCTGTTCGCCAATTATCAGCCGGATCGCGGGCCAGGGCCGGTGATCTCGCTGACCGGCGGGTATCCCTATGCCGACGACTCAACCGTGTCGGTGGTGATCGGCGAGGACAGCTTTGAGCTTTTCACGCTGGCCGAGGATGATGCCGCGACGCCCTGGCCGGAGAACGAATACACATGGCCGGAGCCGTCTGATGATGCCCGGCTGCTGGCGGCGATGAAGCGGGGGACCACTGCGGTGGTTACGGGTCGCTCGGCACGGGGGACGGTGACGAAAGACACGTTCTCGCTTTTCGGGTTTACGGCGGCGCTGGAAGACGCGGAAAAGCGGTGTGGCGGCTGAGCCAAACCGCGATAGGCGGTGCGCGGGCCGATGGAGACGATGCACGGGGACCGGCGGCATTCGTCTGTCCTGAGACTACTGGATACTGGCTGGAGCTGGGCGATGATAACTGACGACGACCTTCCGGATTCGCTTATTGAGCGGGTCAAGATGATGCAAGGAATCCTGGCTGCCAAAGCCACGGGCAAAGATAAGTCGAGCCACGACCAAGAGTATCGGAAATTGCGCCGCGAGTTCAGGGACGATCCAAAACTGTGGGGTCACCTGCCGGGCTTTGTGCGATCACACAGTGATCTCGGGACATTCTGGACATTCATCAAAGGTGAAGCAAAGAGCTATGATGCTCGGCAGGAGATCATCCGCGATGCTTTCAAGCCGCTGCTAGACGCATTGGAAGGCTTGGACCGGACGCCCGCCGATAACGTGATTTCCACTGTGCTATCGTCTTTCGATGAAGGTGTAGTCCATGCCGAATGGACGAAAGCGCTTGAGCGGCGATCCTCTGATCCTGCGGGGGCAATCACAATGGCGCGCACCCTGCTTGAAACCGTCTGCAAGCACGTCCTGGGCGTTGACTACAGCGACAAGGACGATTTGCCAAAATTGTATGGAAAGGTGGCGAAAGCATTGAACCTCGCGCCCGACCAGGACACCGAGAAAGCAATCAAGGCGATACTCGGCGGAGCAATGAACGTCGTGAATGGTATCGGGACATTGCGAAACAAGGCGGGCGATTCCCATGGGCGCGGAGGCAAGCAGCCGGTTCAACCATCACCGCGACATGCCTCTCTGGCGGTCAATATGGCTGGTACTGTGGCTGCTTTCATCATTGAGACGCACCGTGAGCGCACATCGTCAGACTGATGGTCCTTGTTTTTGTAAGGAACTGAATTTTGCCGGATCAGCCGGGTCAATGGTGTTCCGGCGGTTACGCACCAACAACCATAAGCTGACAATGCGGAATCGGTTTCAGGTTCCGGCGTCAACGCGCTCAGAGGCGGCTTGACGAAAGGCCACCTGTTCGGGGACAATCAGCCCATACATGGGCGGTGGCGCGCACGGGGGGCGTTCCCGTCTGATCCTGCAAAGGCAGGCAAGACAGGGAGGATATGACATGAGAGTTTTCACCGTCATCGGACCATCGCAATCGGGCAAGAGCACGCTGGTCTCGGGGCTGGCCGGCCTTGATGCCCCCCCCGGCAGGACGATGAGCCTTGCGGGGGTGGCGGATGTGGTGCGGTTCCGGTTCATGGAAGAGGACTGGGCGGCGCTGGATTTCGCCGGGGGGCCGGACAACCTTGTGAATGCAGGCCCGGCGCTGGCGGCAAGTGATGCCGCGGTGCTGTGCGTGCCTGCCGATACGGATGCCGCTGTGCTGGCCGCGCCCTATCTGCGGATGATCGAAGAGGCCGAAATTCCCTGTTTCCTGTTCATCAACCGGGTGGATACCGCCGCCGGGCGGATCAGCGAGATCGTCTCAGAGCTTCAGACCTATAGCCGCCGGGGGATCGTGCTGCGCCAGATACCGCTGCGGGACGGGGAGCGAATCATCGGCGCGGTTGATCTGATTTCCGAGCGGGCATGGGAATATCAGGAAGGCAAGCCCTCAGCGCTGATTGAGCTGCCGGGGGAGGCAGAGGCGCGGGAACAGGAGGCGCGAACCGAGCTGCTGGAATCGCTGGCCGATTTCGACGACACGCTGCTGGAGCAACTGATCGAGGACAAGCGCCCGGCGACCGGAGAGGTCTATGATGTGGCGACGAAGGTGGTGCAGGATCATGCGCTGGTTCCGGCGTTGCTGGGCTCGGCCCTGCACGGCAACGGTCTGATGCGGCTGATGAAGTCATTGCGCCACGAAGCGCCGGGGGTGGAGGCGGCAGCGGCGCGGCTGGCGTCTCTGGGCGATGTGATGGCGGTGGGGTGTCTGGCCGACATGACCAAACATCTGGGCAAAACGGTGCTGGTGCGGGCGTTCACTGCCGGGGTCGGGAATGGCGAGGTGCTTGCCGGGCGCGCCATCGGCAGCATTACCGACATTGACGCCAAGACCCCGACCGGTGCGCTGGAACCGGGGGAGATCGGGCTGACGGTCAAGAGCGATCATCTGAACCCCGGTATGGCCTGCGGGCGGGATGCCCCTGTTGCCCTGCCCGACTGGACGGTGCCGCGCGCCGCCGCCTATCGGCGCATCGTCACCCCCCGGAATGATCGGGATGAAACCCGGCTGTCGAACGCTCTGGCGCGGCTGGCGGATATTGAGCCGGGGCTGACCATCGGCCAGCATGAAGAGACCGGCCATGCGGTGCTGTCCACCCAGGGGCCGCAGCACATGCGGCGGCTGGCGGCGAAGCTGTCGGACGGGTTCGGGGTCGGGGTGGATGAGGCGGTGGTGCCGCCCGCCCTGCGAGAGACGATTGCGCGCAAGATCGAAAAGCATCACCGCCACCGGAAACAGTCCGGCGGTGCGGGGCAGTTCGCCGATGTGGTGATCGAGGTAAAGCCGGAGCCGCGCGGGGCGGGGTTCAGCTTTGACGAGGTGATCAAGGGCGGTGTGGTGCCGCGCAACTATATCCCTGCCGTCGAGGCCGGGGCGCGGGACGCGCTGTCATCCGGGCCGGGCGGCTTTCCGGTGGTTGATGTCAGCGTCCTGCTGAAGGACGGCAAGCACCACAGTGTGGACAGTTCGGATCATGCCTTTCGCACGGCGGGCAAGAACGCGGTGCGCGAGGCTTTGGCAGAGGCGGGAACCCGCGTGTTGCAGCCGATAATGAATGTGCGGATTCATGTGCCGTCGGTCTATTCGGGGGGGCTGGCACCGCTGGTCAGCGGGATGAAGGGGCAGGTGCTGGGGTTCGAGGGCGACCCATCTGCCGCCGGATGGGATGTGTTCAACGCGCTTCTGCCGATGGCGGCAGAGGATGGTTTGTTTGGCGCATTGGCCGGTGCGACGCGCGGAACCGCCTGGTTCGTTTCAACATTCGGTCATTATCAGGAGGTTCGGGCCGGGGATCTGGCCGGGCTGACGGCGGCGCAGGAGGGGGCAGGCTAGGGCGCGCGCCGTCCCACCTCATTGAGGGGTGCCCGGCGCTCTGCCCTTCCATTCCTGAAACCGGAACGGAAGGCTGGAAAAATGCCCCGTCCGGTGCCATTCGGATCAGAATGTGAAAGTCGGGGCAGGTTGCTCTGATGTTGAGGTTTCGCTGAACGGCGACTTTGGCGCTTGTCGGCAAATGTGCGGCTGAGGCCATCGGTAACTGGTATCCTGGTAGGTGTTTCATGGCGAGTGACGCTGGTGTTGTGTGTGAAAACAAGGTATTGCCTTGGCTGTCCGCTTTTCTGAGCGCGGCGCGGGTTCTCTTTGCGGCGGCGCTTCTGGCCACCTTGCCGGGCATCGGTGGCGGGGCATGGGCGCAGGGAATCGATGAGAAGGGTGTTTCCGCAAACTGGAGCCTCGTCCCCTCTGACCTTTCCGTGGGCGACCGCTTCCGCCTGCTCTTCATCACCTCGACACAACGCAACGCAGAGTCGACCGACATTGACGATTACAACGCCCACGTCCAGAACGCCGCCACCCTGGCAGACGACAGCATAATCCGCAGCTACAGTGACGGTTTCCGTGTGCTCGGCTGCACCACCTCTGTCAACGCGCGCACCAACACCGAGACGACTTCGGGCGACACCGACGCCTTCGTCTACTGGCTGGACGGCGAAAAGGTAGCCGACACATACGCCGACCTCTATGACGGAAGCTGGGACAGCTTCAACCGGAAAACCGAAGACGCAGATGATGTCGTTCCTGCTGTGGCAGTCTACACCGGTTGCCTGAATAACGGCAACACTGACGCAGGTGAACAGCTCGGCGCGAGCCATGCCAGATTCTCGAGCGATAATGCGCCATTCAAAAGTGGTTTCAGTCTTGGCACTTTTGCAAACAAATCGTTCTATGCCCTGTCCCAGGTCTTCCTGATTACCGATGTCCCTGACATCACCGACGTTTCGGTGACCTCGACGCCAACAGCGGCAGCGGACACTTACGGCGGGGGCGGGGTGATCGAGATCACCGTGAGGTTTGATGAGCCGGTGACGGTGACGGGCGATCCGCATTTTGAGTTCTCGCTTGGCAATTCCGGGGCGGCCACGCCCCGCGATGCGGCCTATGCCTCGGGGTCGGGCACGGATAGGCTTGTGTTCCGCTACACCGTGCAGGCGGATGACGAAGACAACAACGGCATCTGGATCGGGCAGAACGTCGTGATTCTGGATGCGGACGATGCGATCCGGGATGGCGACGACAACGACGCGCTCCTGACCCACACCGGGAAAGGCACCCAGAGCGGCCACAAGGTGGATGGCAGCCTGATACCGCGCGTCATCATCTCCGGCATTTCGCTGACCTCAGCGCCGATGGTGGCAAATGCCTACCGCCTGGGCGAGGCGATTGAGATCACGGTGACGTTTGAAGAGGCGGTGACAGTGACGGGCAATCCGTCTTTCCGGTTGCGGATGGGCAATGCCAGCGGGACGATCAGCGACAAGGACGCGACCTATGTCTCAGGGTCGGGGACGGACGCGCTTGTGTTCCGCTACACCGTGCAGGTGGGTGACGAAGACGATAACGGCATCTGGATCGAGGAGAACGCCGTGATTCTGAATGCGGGCGACGCGATTCAGGATGGCAACGGCGATGACGCGCTTCTGATCCACACCGCGCGCGGCAATCAAAACAGCCACAAGGTGGATGGCAGTCTGATGCCACCCGTTGCCATCACCGACGTTTCAGTGACCTCAATGCCGACAGCGGCCCCGGACACTTACGGCTTGGGCGAGGCGATTGAGATCACGGTGACGTTTGAAGAGGCGGTGACGGTGACCGGCAATCCGTCTTTCCGGTTGCGGATAGGCAATACCAGCGGGACGATCAGCGACAGGGACGCTGCCTATGACTCGGGGTCGGGCGCGGATGCGCTTGTGTTCCGCTACACCGTGCAGGCGGATGACGAAGACGATAACGGTATCTGGCTTGAGGAGAACGCCGTGATTCTGAATGCGGGCGACGCGATCCGGGATGGCGACGGCGATGACGCGCTTCTGATCCACACTGCGCGCGGCAATCAAAACAGCCACAAGGTGGACGGGATGAACGATGCCGTGGCGCCGGTGCTGCAATCGGCGGTATTGGATGGCGTTACCCTGAGCCTGGGGTATGACGATATGCTGGATGGGGCCTCGGTTCCGGCGGCGGGTGCGTTTACGGTGACAGCGGGCGGTGCGGTTGTGGCGCTGTCCGGGAGTGATCCCGTTTCGATCAGTGGCGCGATGGTGACGTTGACGCTGGCCGCGCCGGTGGCCGCCGGTGAGGGTGTGACGGTCAGCTACACGGCACCGTCAGGGCCGGGGGCGGCACCGATCCGCAATGGGGACGGCAATAATGCGGCGGCGCTGAGCAACCATCCGGTGGATAACGTCACTACCCCGGTGCTGGCGCTGTCGGCGGACCCGGCGGCGATTGCCGAGGACGGCGGCGCGTCGGTGGTGACGGTTGAGATCACCAACGGGGTGACGTTCGCT
>JPPB01000011.1 GCA_001483205.1 alpha proteobacterium 3107 | reverse complement strand
AGTGGGTCAAGTCAGCCGACGAAATCCTCGCGTCCGTCAAGCGTTTCTGCCAGAAAACACAATGATAAAAACTTCGGTTCCGGATGACTAGGCTATATGTCACCCCGAGGCGTCCGAGCGCCGCGCCGATGCCGTGCTGCGAAACCCCGAACCGCGCCGCCCGTTCATGCTGGTAGGCGTCCGGGTGGTCGCGCAAATCCTGCGCAAGAGCAGCCATGTCAATCTTCGTCACCGGCTTGGACCGGCCCTGCTTCGGCTCGGGGTCTTTCAGCCAGCGCACAACCGAGGCAACGCCTACGCAAAAACGCTCGGAAACCTCGGCAATGGTCAGCCCTTCGCGCACCCGGGTCTCCAGAACCTGCTGGCGGAACTTCAATGGATAGGTCATGCTCAACATATAATCAGTCTATATAACTTTGTATATAAATCACAAAACACTTATAGGTCTATGCCCTAAACCCCGGCCCCGACGACCCAACCGGCCTAGCGTTTGGCAAGGAATGCGCCTATCCTTTCGCGGGCCTCGGGGGTTTCCCAGATGTCGGCCAACCTTCGGGCGCTGTCTTCGATGACCTCATCGGTTATGGCCCCGCCAAGACGCCGGGCAAAGGCTTTCGCCGCCGCAACCGCACCGGGGGCGGCACTCAGATACGGGGTGATTTCCGCCTCAACCCGCGCCTCAAGCTCATCCGCAACACAAGCCACCGCAATCAGCCCCAGCCGAACCGCTTCACCGGCCCCGAACACCCGCCCGGACATGAAGACCCGCCGGGCCATCCCCGCCCCCAGACGGGTCAGCACATAGGGGCCAATGGTGGCCGGAATCAGCCCAAGGCGGGTCTCTGTCAGCCCGAACTTAGTTTCGACCCCGGCAATCGCAACATCACACACCGAGATCAGGCCGATACCCCCGCCAAAGGCCCCACCATGCACCTTACCGATCAACGGTATCGGCATCTCATTCAGCGCCTTCAGCATACCGGCGACCGCCCGCGCCGCGTTCATGCGCGTTTCCCGGTCGGCATCCATCTGGGCTTTCATCCAGCCCAGATCACCCCCGGCACAAAAACAATCCCCCCTGCCGGACAGAACCGCGACCCTGAAACGACCGGAATGCGCATCGGACCCGGCAAATTCGGTCAGCTCGCCGATCATCGTTGCCGACAGGGCGTTGCGCTTTTCCGGGCGGGCCAGCGCGATACCGGCAACGCCGCGCGCGTCAACCGTCACCGAAATCGTCTCATACGTGCTCATCGGGTGCTCCTCATCGAATGGGCCATCGGCACCGCCACCGAGACCAGCCGCTCAAGGTCAACACCGGTTTCATAGCCTTCGTCCCGGAGCATCCCGACAACCGCTTCCGTGGCGACGTTTCCTTTGGCCCCCGGTGCGAAAGGGCAGCCGCCCAGGCCCCCGACGGCGCTGTCGAACACACGAAGACCGGCGTCAAGGCTGACGCGGATATTCTCCAGCGCATGACCCCCGGTGTCATGGTAATGTCCGGCCAACCGGTCCGCCGGGATCACCTCAAGAACCGATGCCAGCATGTCACTGATGCGCCCCGGCGTGCCGGACCCGGTGGTGTCGCCCAGGCTGATCTCTGTGCATCCAAGGCCGTCAAGCGCCTGTGCAACACCGGCAACCTGATCCGGGGCGACGGGGCCGTCAAAGGGGCAGTCGATCACGCAGGAGACATAGCCGCGAACGGGGATGCCCGCCGCCCGCGCCGCCTCAAGAACCGGTTGAAAGCGCACAAGGCTTTCCCGGACCGAACAGTTGATGTTGCGCTGGCAAAACCCTTCAGAGGCCGAGGTGAACACGGCAACCTCATCGGGGCTGTATTTCATCGCCTGCTCCATGCCTTTCAGATTCGGGGTCAGAACGGAATATGACACACCGGACCGGCGGGTGATGCCCGCCATCACGTCCCCGGCATCCGCCAGTTGCGGAACCCGTTCGGGGCGAACGAAACTGGTGACTTCTATGCGCCTCAGTCCGCATCGTGCCAGTTCATCAACCAGTTTCACCTTGCGGGCTGTCGGGATGATACGGGTTTCGTTCTGAAGCCCGTCCCGAGGCCCGACCTCAACCAGACTGACGCTTTCATTCATCGTCCGGCTCCAGTTTGATCAGCACGGCCCCCTCCTGCACCTGCTCACCGGCCATGACCAGAACCTTTCTGATCACCGCATCGCGCGGGGCAGACAGCGCATGTTCCATTTTCATCGCCTCGAGAACCAGCAGCCGCTCACCGGCGCTTACCCCGACTCCATCGGCGGCATCAATGGTTGTGACCGTGCCCGGCATCGGGGCGGTGATCAGATGGGCGGCGTGTGTATCGCCCGTATCGCCTTGCGTCGGGTCGGGAACCCGGAATGAAAAGCAGGCTCCGTCCTGCCAAATATCAATCGAACTGCCTTGTCGGTTCAGGTGAAAGGGCATCCGGTGGCCGCCGGACGTGACCATCACATCCCCCCGTACATAAACAGTTTCAATGACTTGCACACCGTCATCTGCGACAACAGAAAACCTGTTGTGGCCCTCGATCCAAACCGTTCGGTCGAACTGTTCATCAGCGAACGCGACCGTGGTCTTGTGATATGCGGGCGACCAGTGCCGCCAGCCGAAATGCCAGCCGAAACGGGGGGAGTGCTCGGGAACAGGGTCAGCCCCCTTGCGCTCCGCCGCGCCGATAAGCCCAAGCGAAGCGAGCGCCGCCAGAGAAATGACCACCTCATCAGGCTGCCCGGCCCGTGTCAGCAAGTCCGTATCGCGCGCAATCAGGTCGGTATCGACCTCGCCAGAGGCAAAACCCTCATGCGCGGATAGGGCAGACAGAAATGCGAGGTTGGTCAGCGTTCCGCCGACACGATGCCGGCCTAGGGCGCGCGTCAGCATGTTGAGCGCCGCAGTCCGCGTCGGGCCATGAACGATCACCTTGGCGATCATCGGGTCATAGTGGGAGCTGATCACGTCCCCCTGCCGAATGCCGCTGTCGATGCGCAGCGCGCCCTTCTCAAATTCCGCGCCATCGGGGGATGACAGATGCGTGACCGTGCCGGTTGCGGGCAGAAAGCCCCTGCGCACATCTTCCGCATAGACCCGTGCCTCGAACGACCAGCCGTTGATCGACACAGTGTCTTGCGAAACCGGCAGCGGCTCACCGGCGGCCACGCGCAGTTGAAGCTCCACGAAATCCAGCCCGGTGATGGCCTCGGAAACCGGGTGCTCGACCTGAAGCCGCGTGTTCATTTCCATGAACCAGAAGCCGTCGCTGCGCAGCGGCCCGGACCCGTCGGCGATAAATTCGACGGTTCCCGCCCCGGAATATCCGATGGCCCTGGCCGCTTCGATGGCCGCCCTGCCCATGGCATCGCGGACCCCGGCGGTCATTCCGGGCGCGGGGGCTTCCTCAATGACCTTCTGATGACGTCGTTGCAGGGAACAGTCGCGTTCAAAAAGGTGGATGACATTGCCGTGGGTGTCGCCGAACACCTGCATCTCGATATGGCGTGGTCGGGGAATGTATCTTTCGATCAGGCACACCGGGTCGCCAAAGCTCGCCTCGGCCTCTCGCTGTGCGCTTTCAAGGCTGGTGCGAAAATCTGCCGGGTCTTCGACGCGCCGCATCCCCCTGCCGCCGCCCCCGGCGCGGGCCTTGATCAGAACCGGATAGCCGATCCTGTCGGCCTGTCCGTCCAGAAACGCCGGATCCTGATTGTCGCCGTGATAGCCGGGCACAATCGGGACACCTGCCTGCTGCATCCGTTCTTTGGCGGCGTCCTTCAGGCCCATTGCCTCGATGGCGTCTGCGGGGGGGCCGATAAAGACCAGCCCGGCCTTTTCAACGGCCCTGACAAAACCCGGGTTTTCGGCAAGGAACCCATAGCCGGGGTGGATTGCCTCTGCCCCGGATTTCAGGGCGCAGCCGATGATCACATCCCCGCGCAGATAGCTGTCGGCAACGGGAGCAGGGCCGATCAGAAAGGCTTCGTCCGCCATGGCCACATGTTTCGCGCCCGCATCGGCCACGGAGTAGACGGCAACGGTCCGGATGCCAAGCCGCCGTGCCGTGGCAATCACCCGACAGGCGATTTCACCCCGGTTTGCGATCAGTATTTTGCTGAACACGGGCCACTCCCCCCTACATCCTGAACAGGCCAAACCGGGTGTCCGCAATCGGGGCGTTCAGAGCGGCGGCAAGGCTGAGCGCCAGCACCTGACGGCTTTTGCGCGGATCGACAATGCCGTCATCCCAGAGCCGGGCCGAGGCGTAGAGCGGGTGGCTTTGCTCCTCGAACATGTCGATTGTCGGTTGCCTGAAGGCCACCTCTTCCTCTTCGGACCAGACCCCGCCCTTGCGCTCGATCACATCCCGCCTGACGGTTGCAAGCACATCTGCGGCCTGCTCACCCCCCATGACGGCGATGCGCGAATTGGGCCATGTCCACAGGAAGCGTGGCGAAAAGGCGCGCCCGCACATGCCGTAATTGCCCGCGCCGAACGACCCGCCGACAATCATGGTGATTTTCGGAACCGATGTGGTTGCCACCGCCGTGACCAGCTTGGCCCCGTCTTTCGCGATGCCCCCGGTTTCGTATTTGCGCCCGACCATAAAACCGGTGATGTTTTGCAGGAACACCAGCGGGGTCTTGCGCCGGGAGCACAGCTCGACAAAATGGGTGCCCTTGAGCGCCGCCTCGGAAAACAGGATGCCGTTATTGGCGATGATCCCGACCGGTATGCCCGTGATATGGGCAAAGCCGCAAACCAGCGTCGTGCCGTATCGCGCCTTGAACTCGTCAAAGCGCGAGCCATCGGTGATGCGGGCGATGACCTCGCGAATATCATATGGCGTTCTGAGGTCCGCCGGAACGATGCCCGGAATTTCGCCCGGGTCATAGGCCGGTTCTTCGGGTGTGCGAAGCGCGATGTCGGGGGCCTTGCGCCGGTTGAGATTGCCGACGACCTCACGGGCGATGGCCAAGGCATGAGCGTCATTGTGCGCCAGATAGTCGGCCACACCGGACAGGCGCGTGTGGACATCGCCGCCGCCAAGGTCTTCGGCTGTCACCACCTCGCCGGTTGCGGCCCTGACCAGAGGCGGCCCTGCAAGAAATATTGTCCCCTGATCCCTGACGATGACGGATATGTCGGACATTGCCGGAACATAGGCCCCGCCTGCGGTGCATGATCCCATTACCACGGCAATTTGCGGAATGGCTTTGGCCGACATGACGGCCTGATTATAGAAGATGCGGCCAAAGTGGTTTTCGTCGGGAAAAACCTCGTCCTGATTGGGCAGGTTGGCCCCCCCGGAATCGACCAGATAGATGCAGGGCAGATGATTTTCCTCTGCGATCCTCTGGGCGCGCAGATGTTTTTTGACCGTCATCGGATAATAGGTGCCGCCCTTGACGGTGGCGTCGTTGCAGATGATCATCACGTCGCGGTCCCTGACCCTTGCCACGCCTGCGATGATCCCGGCTGCCGGGCACGCATCGTCATAGAGACCGAACGCGGCAAACAGCCCGACCTCCAGAAACGGAGACCCCGGATCAATCAGCGCCGCCACCCGGTCGCGCGGCAACATCTTGCCTCTGGCCGTATGGCGCGTTCTGGCAGCCTCTCCCCCGCCGCCGATGCAGGCCTGTTCCGCAGCCCTGATCACATCCAGCGCGGACTGATGCGCCGCCTGATTTGCCCGAAAGGTTTCCGATTTGGGTGATATGTCAGAGGCAAGAACCGGCATCAGCGCATCAACCCCATCAGCTCACGGCCTATCAGCATCCGGCGGATTTCCGACGTTCCCGCGCCGATTTCCATCAGCTTGGCATCGCGGAAGATGCGGCTGACCGGTGCCTCATTCATAAAACCGGCCCCGCCCATGGCCTGAACCGCCTGATGCGCGACCGTCATGGCAGCCTCAGAGGCATAGAGAACACAGGCGGCGGCGTCCTGTCGCGTGACCTCTCCCCGGTCGCAGGCGCGGGCAACCTCATAGACATAAGCGCGCGCCGAGTTCATCCTTGTATAGATGTCGGCGATCTTGCCCTGCATGAGTTGAAAACTGCCGATGCTGCGGCCAAACTGCTTGCGCTCAACCATATAGGGCATGATTTCATCCAGACAGGCGGCCATTATCCCGCAACCAATACCGGAAAGCACCACGCGCTCATAATCAAGGCCCGACATCAGAACCTTGACACCCCTGCCTTCTTGTCCGAGCACATTTCTGAGCGGCACATCCACATCCTCAAAGATCAGCTCGACCGTATTCGACCCCCGCATCCCCAGCTTGTCGAAATGG
>JPPB01000010.1 GCA_001483205.1 alpha proteobacterium 3107 | reverse complement strand
CCCCGGATGTATCGGTCCTGGTCATGCCGGGTCTCCTGCTTGCGGCGGGCGCATGGCCGATATAAGCCACCCCATGCCGGAACATCAACCATCACGGGGCCGGAACAGATGCCGCATACAGGCCGCATTGCCCGACAGGCCGCTCTGGCGCTGCTGAACGGCGTTCTGCTCGACAAACGCCTGCCGGCGGAGTGGGATGACGCCACCAGGGGGCCGCTGTCGGGGCTTTACCCCGGTGACATGGCCCGCGCCATGCGGCTGGCGCGGGAAACCTTAAGGTGGATGGACCGGGCCGACCGGTTGCTGGGGCGCTATCTGCACCGGATGCCGTCGCCGCCGGTAATGAACACCCTGCGCATGGCGACGGTCGAGATATGCCAGTTGAAGGAAGCCGGGCACGGGGTGGTGAATAACGCGGTCGCGCTGACCCGCGCCGGGCACGAAACCGCCCATCTGTCGGGGCTGGTCAACGCCACCCTGCGCCGGGTCGTGCAGCACGGCCCCGCCCTGTGGCCGGACCTGCCCATGCCGAGGCTTCCGAAATGGCTGCGGCAGAGGATAACGGACACCTACGGCGCATCCGCAACCCTTGCTATCGAGGCCGCTCATGCCGCCGGAGCGCCGCTCGACCTGACGCCCGCGAATGGTGACGCGGACGCATTGGCGGCGCGTGTGGGCGGCATTGCCCTGCCCAACGGATCGGTGCGCTGCGCAGGCGGCGGGCAGGTTTCGGCCCTGCCCGGCTATGTCAATGGCGACTGGTGGGTGCAGGACGCCGCATCAGCAATGCCGGTGGCGATTCTGGCCCCGAGGTCCGGCGAGGCGGTGCTTGACCTTTGCGCCGCGCCCGGCGGCAAGACGATGCAACTGGCGGCGGCGGGGGCAGATGTCACGGCACTTGACCGGTCCGAACCCCGTATGAGGCGGACGCAGGCGAACCTGCGGCGCACCGGGCTGACGGCCAACCTGATCATCGGCGATGCGCTTGAGCATACCGGGACGTATGATGCGGTTCTGCTGGATGCCCCCTGCACCGCGTCGGGCACGATCCGCCGCCATCCCGACATGCCCCACGCGAAAGACCGTGACGGCTTTCCGGCATTATTCGGGGCGCAGGAACGCCTGATTGACCATGCGCTGAGCCTGTTGCGCCCCGGCGGGCGGCTGGTCTATTGCGCCTGTTCGCTGTTGCCCGAGGAAGGGGAGCTTCAGATCAGCGCCGCCCTTGAGCGCCATGCCGGTCTGTCGGTGGTGCGCCCGGCACTGCCGTGGATTGATCCCGGCTGGATCACGCCCGGGGGGGCCGTGCGCCTGCGACCGGATTACTGGGCCGGGAAGGGCGGCATGGACGGGTTCTGTATCGCCCGGCTGCACAGGGAATAACCTTTGCATGATGGCCGTATCGCTTGCCAAACCATCCGCCCGGCGGAACTGCCCAGGCAGCGCCCGCCCCGCCCCACGGCGGGCGCTTTGCACCCGCCGGGCCGGGCGCTGCCTTTGGACTGTTCGCGCACCCGCCCCGGAGAAGCGCCCCTCTTACAGTCCGGGCGGAACGGGTTGGCCATTGACGTGCCATTATGCCCGGCTGCACAGGGAATAACCACGCCCCGTTTTCCCCGGTGACAGCCCGGCGTTCCGCCTCTATGCTTTATGATGCAGACAATAAGCAAGGTGCGGGTCGTGTGCGGGATGCGCGCGGCACGGGGGTGAAGTTACCGGGCCGGGGGTAAAACAGGGCGTGAGCGGATCAGGCACATCGGAGAGCAGGCTGACGCGGCTTGCGAACGGCTTTCACGCAAGGCGCACGGTGTTTGCGCGCCCGGCACAGGGCTTTGCCTTCACACCGGAGCCGCGCATGATCGGCTCTCTGGCGCGCGGACGCCGGTTGGTCGCCGGGACGTTCCCCTGCGCGGGGCACCCGGTTGAACTGGGCGAGGACAGCTCTTTGTGGACCCTGCCCCTGCCAACCCCGGAATCACAGGCGGAACTGCACGGCTTTGGCTGGCTTGATGATCTTGCCGCTGTCGGCGACCGGGCGGCGCGGGACCGCGCGCGCGCCTGGACGACGGACTGGATCGCCCGATACGGGGCCGGGCGCGGGCCGGGCTGGACGCCGGAACTGACCGGACGCCGCCTGATCCGCTGGATCAGTCACGGGGCGTTCCTGATGGACGGGCTGGACAGTGACCTGTCCACAGCCGGTTTCCGGGCACTGGGCAGACAGGTCGCCTTTCTCAGCCGCCGCTGGAAGGCCGCCCCCGGCGGATTGCCGCGCTTTGAGGCGCTGGTCGGGCTGACATGCGCCGCCCTTGCCCTGAAGGGCATGGAGCGGTTCATCGGCCCCGCCATCGACGGGCTGTCGCGGGAATGCGCAAACGGGATCGACCGGCAGGGCGGCATCCCGACCCGCAACCCCGAGGACTTGCTGGAGGTGTTCACCCTGCTGACATGGGCGGCGGCGGTCCTGATCGAGACAAACCGCACCTTGCCGGAGGCGCATATGATCGCCATGCGGCATATTGCGCCCCTGCTGCGTGCCGTGCGTCATGCTGACGGCAATCTGGCCCGGTTCCATGGCGGCGGCTGCGGGCGCGAAGGGTGGCTTGACCACGCCCTTGCCACCTCGGGCGTGCGCCAGGGGCCGGGGGAGGGCCTGTCGATGGGGTATTTCCGGCTTGCGGGCGGGCGCACCAGCATCGTCGTGGACGCAAGCGCGCCGCCCGGCGGCCCTGCATCCGGCAATGCCCATGCCTCGACCCTGGCGTTTGAGCTTACCTCGGGGCGGCGGGCGCTGATCGTGAACTGCGGATCGGGGGCGGTGTTCGGCGCGGACTGGCGCAGGGCGGCGCGGGCCACGCCGTCGCATTCCACGCTCGGCATCGACGGGATGTCGTCGTCCCGCTTTGGCAGCGGCGCGGCGCGGGCCGGGCGGGGCGGCGAACTTCTGTCCGATCAGCCGTCGGTGGTCACGTTTTCGTCGCAACGCTATGTCGAAGGCATCATCTATCGCGGTGCCCATGACGGGTATCGCAAGACCCACGGGCTGACCCATGAGCGCACGCTCTGCCTCAGCACCGACGGGCGGGTGCTTGAGGGTGAGGACGCGCTGACAATTCAGAACGAGCGTGACATGCGGCACTTTGACAAGGCAAATGACCGGGCCGGGCTGCAAGGCATTGCCTGCGCGATCCGCTTTCACCTGCATCCGGATGTCAATGCGGTGCTGGATGCGGAGGACGGCACCGTCCCGATGGCGCTGAAGAGCGGCGAGGTCTGGGTCTTTCGCCATGACGGGGCGGCGGAATTGAGTCTGGAGCCTTCGGTCTATCTGGAATCCAACCGTCCGGGGCCGCTCAAAACCATGCAGATCATCCTGTCCGCCCGCATTGAAGACTATTCAAACCGCCTTACCTGGTCGCTGGCCAAGACAGAGGGCACGCCGGTCGCCCTGCGTGACCTGAAGTCTGCCGGTCGGGTGTCCGCCCCGGCCGATGAAGGAATGCCGACAGGATGACCGCTGATCCCGCCCCTGACCTCGCCCCGCTCAGCCGCGCCCTGATTTCCGTTTCCGACAAGAGCGGGCTGCACGATTTCGCCCGGTCGCTTCACGCCCGCGGGGTCGAAATACTCTCGACCGGCGGCACCGCGCACACATTGCGGGCGGCGGGCATTCCGGTGACCGAGGTGTCCGATGTCACCGACTTTCCCGAAATACTGGACGGGCGGGTGAAGACCCTGCACCCCCGCATTCATGGCGGCCTGCTGGCCCGGCGCGACGACAGGGCGCATCTGGCGGCGATGGCCGACCACGGGATTGCCGCAATCGACCTTGTGGTGGTGAACCTCTATCCGTTCGCCCGCACCGTCGCCGAGGGGCGGGACGCGCGCACCTGCATCGAAAACATCGACATCGGTGGCCCGGCGATGATTCGCGCGGCGGCAAAGAACCACGCCTTTGTCAGCGTCATCACCGATGTAAACGATTACACTGCGCTGCTGGCCGAACTTGACGCCCATGATGGCCGGACGACCCTTGCCTTCCGGCGACGGCTGGCGAGGACCGCCTATGAGACAACCGCCGCCTATGACGCGGCGGTGTCCGGCTGGATGGCGGGCGAGGCGGGCGACGCGCAGGGGCCGATGCCGCGCCACCGGGTGATCTGCGGCACCCTTGCGCGGGGCTTGCGTTACGGCGAAAACCCCCACCAGCGGGCGGCGTTCTATACCGACGGCTCTGCCCGTCCCGGTGTGGCAACGGCGCAACAGCATCAGGGCAAGGCGCTGAGCTATAACAACATCAACGACACCGACGCGGCTTTTGAACTGGTGGCGGAGTTTGACCCCGCCGACGGCCCGGCCTGCGTGATCGTCAAACATGCCGGTCCCTGTGGGGTGGCGCGGGCGGACACCCTGCGGGACGCCTACGCAAAGGCGCTTGACTGTGACCGCACTTCTGCATTCGGCGGTATTGTCGCGCTCAACCACCCGCTGGACGCGGCAACCGCAACAGAGATCGCCCGAACCTTCACCGAAGTCGTCATCGCGCCGGACGCGGGCACAGAGGCAAAGCGCCTTCTTGCGGGCAAGGCAAACCTGCGCCTGCTGACAACCGGCGGGCTGCCGTCCCCTGACGCCCCGGCCACCATGCTCAGACAGGTCGCGGGCGGGTTTCTGGCGCAGGATCGGGATGTCGGCCATATCGTGCCTGACGCCCTGAAGGTGGTGACACAGCGCGCCCCGTCACCGGAAGAGCTGCGCGACCTGCTGTTTGCCTGGACAGTGGCCCGGCATGTCAGGTCAAACGCCATCGTCTGCGTAAAGGGCGGGGCCACCGTCGGGATCGGCGCGGGACAGGCCAGCCGTCTGGACAGTGTGAATATCGCCATCGCCAAGGCAGAGCGCATGGCCGGGGAACTGGGCCTGCCCCACAGTCCCATAATAGGATCGGCGGTTGCCTCGGATGCGTTCTTTCCCTTCGCCGACGGGGTGATCGGAATTGCCGGGGCCGGGGCCTCTGCCATCATTCAGCCCGGTGGTTCTAAACGGGATGATCAGGTGATACGGGCCGCTGATGAGGCCGGTCTGGCCATGGTCTTTACCGGGATACGGCATTTCCGGCACTAAGGGGGCATGGGCGATATGAGCGGTATGAAAGGGGTTTTTCCGGCGGCGGTGGTGGTCTTTCTGCTTGATCAGCTTTCAAAGGCGCTGATCGTGCATGTCCTGAACCTGCGGGAATTGGGCAGCATCGACGTGCTGCCGCCGTTCCTCAACTTTCGCATGGCGTGGAATTACGGGATAAATTTCGGCCTTTTCGACACGTCGCGCTGGGTTCTGATCGCGGTTGCGGTGGTGATCTCGGCCTGGGTTATCGTCTGGGTCCGGGGCAGCGGGGCCGGGTTGATGGCGCGCCTGTCGGCGGGGGTGCTGGTCGGCGGGGCCGCAGGCAATGTTTTCGACCGCCTGATCTATGGCGCTGTTGCCGATTTCCTCAACATGTCATGCTGCGGGATCAACAACCCCTATGCGTTCAATATCGCCGATGTGGCGGTTTTCGCGGGGGCTGTCGGGCTGCTTTTGTTTGCGCCGGGCAACAAGACCCCGTGACGTGCCCGGCAGGATGGGGTAAAGAACGGACGATACGGGTTTCAGGGAGTGTCCAATGCAGACCGGATTTTACAGGATTGCGCTTGCCGTCGCCTTGCTGGGGGTTTCGCTGTCCGCCTGTGGCAATCGCGAAAAGGCCCCCCCTGATCTGATGATTTTTCCCAGAACCGCCGGGCCGGATGAGTTTGCGGTGATCCCTGCCAAACCCCTGGCCGCGCCCGAGGATTACACCGCCCTGCCGGAGCCGACGCCGGGCGGGGCCGACCGCACGGACCCGACGCCGGACGCTGATGCGGTGGCGGCGCTGGGGGGCAGGCCCGCCGCACTGGGGCGCGACAACGCCACGCCGCGCACCGATGGCGGCCTGCTGTCCCATGCGGCGCGGTTCGGGGTCGCACCCGACATCCGGCAGGCACTGGCCGCCGAGGATCTGGCGTTTCGCCACCGGAACCGGGGGCTGTTGCTGGAGCGGGTTTTCAACGTCAATGTCTATTTCGACTCTTATGCGGGCCAGTCGCTGGATCAGTATGCGGAGCTCAGGCGTCTGCGCAGGCTTGGGGTGCGCACGCCCGCCGCCCCGCCTGATCCCGCCGCCCGGTGATAGCGAAGGTCTTTGTATGATGTCCGGGTCCGGCGGACATATGGGCCACGGATTTCACAAAAATGGTGAGGGCAGCGCCCGCCGGGCCGGGCGCTGCTTGGGCAGTTCCGCCGGGCGGGACAGGTTGGTCACTGACGC
>JPPB01000009.1 GCA_001483205.1 alpha proteobacterium 3107 | reverse complement strand
ACGAAGAATATGAAAAACAAATCCGCAGACTCTCGTTATGAATGAGGGACCAAAGGGGGGCAGGTCAGGGGGTGTGCATCATGGTGCAGCCGGGCAGCCGCCTGCCACTTGTGCCCTTACAGAATCAGGTCCGGAGCCTGTGGTCCATTTTACGTCGCTGCGCTGTATTTGGGAAACTGGTTGCGGGGGCAGGATTTGAACCTGCGACCTTCAGGTTATGAGCCTGACGAGCTACCAAGCTGCTCCACCCCGCGTCAATCCAAGGCCTGTCTTTAGAGTGCTGCCCCTGAGTCTGCAACGGCAAAATGGCGGCCATACGGAAAATTCTTCTCTGTGACCCCGGCATATTGGCGTATCGGCGGCCAAATAGCCCGCCCGGTCGCAAGACCGGGCAGCGCCTGCCTGCCCCCCGGCAGGCGCTTGAAACGCTGCAACCTTTTGGAGCGTATGGGCTTTATGGCAAAAACATCACCAATATGGACTGTCGTGAAAAGCGCCCGCCCAGGCAGGCGGCTGCCCGGCTCGGTCAATATGCAGATGCCTTGTTCAGCGCCGGGGGGCACCGCCCGCCGCGCCCTTGCCCGGCACCGCCTCGGTCTCCGCCCCCCCAGGCGATGCGGAAGCGGCAGGTGACAGCTTGCCCGCAAGGGCGTCAAACCACCGGCTCAGCCCCGGCGCGGCCCCGCGCAAACTCTCGGCCAGCAACCGGTCCACCCGATAATCGGCCATCCGCACCTGAATGGCCGAGGCCGTGCCCGCCCCCCTCAGCGCAATTCCGTCCTCGGGATCAGACAGATGCCGGATGCTGTCGTCGCTCAGCCGGACCTCAACCATCGCCCCCCGCCCCCGGTCGCCCGAAATGCCGTCAATCCTGCCGGTGAACGGCGGCGCGCTGTCCCAGGCCCCCATCAGCCGGATACGCACCGGGGTTCCGACCGGCAAGGCCCCGGCCATGCCGTCAGGGGCGGGGAACCGGGCGATGAAGGCCCGGCTGTCGCCCGGCACGATTTCCAGAATATCGACCGGATCATCCAGACTCAGCCCCGCCTGCACCGGACGCACCCGGTTGATCCGGCCACTCTCCGGGGCCAGCAGCCGGGGTGCCTCCAGCAGACGGGTCAGAACCGCCCGCTGCCGGAGCGCGGCGGCAATCCGCCCGGACAGCCCGCGCACCTCTTCAAGCGTGTTCCGGCGGGCTGCGATCCGGTCGCTGTCGGCGCGCCCGTTCAGCTCGGCAATCGACTGATCCGTCAGGTTGCGCGAAATCGCCAGAGCCAGCAGCCGCCGCACCGCTTTCGGGTCGGGCGGCGCATCCGCAGCCCCCAGTGCCGAGACCGTCAGGTAATCCTCGAGCAGGTCGCGCCGTTCGGTCAGGATCAGCCTGCCCGCGGCGATCCGGGCCTCGCTTGCGGCGCGCGCTTCCTGCCGGGCCTCGCAATCGACCTGCGCGCTCCTCAGTAGGGCCTGTAATTCGCTGTCCCGCGCCGGGCGCGGGGCAATCCGTGTCTCTTCGCCCAGCAGACAGGCCCGCAACAGCCGGTCAGCGGCAATCGACCGCTCAAGCTCTGCCAGCCGGGCCTCCATCGCCGCCACATCCAGCGTGGCCAGCGTCTGACCTGCCCGGATCATCTCTCCCCGCTCAACCAGTATCCGGCTCAGATACGCCCCCGCCGGCAGTTGCAGGGCAACCGGGTCACGATCCGGCCTCAGCTCACCACTGAACTGGCGATGGGACGGCAGGGTGATCTTGCCCAGCCCGACCGCAGAACCAGCCAGCAGCAGGCAGGTCAGGCCCAAGCCCCAGACCAGCCACAGCACACCCCGCCCGGTCATGCGCCCAGGGGCCAGAACCGGATATTCCCGCTCAGAAATGTTGTGCTGCATTCCCGGCCCTTTCGCGCGTTCCGGCTTTACGCGGATCATAGGTTTCGATCCTGACCGTCAGCTCGCGTCTGTCGAGCGTTGCGCCGCTCTCCACCTCAAGGCTGTGGCGCAGGATGGCAGACAGGGGCGGCAGCCGCGCGTCCTCTCCCGCCGTCCTGATCCGGTCCCGCGCCTTCTGAAGCTGCGCCGAACTGACCGGCACGTCACTGTCCAGCAGTTTCAGGATGCAATAGCCCTCGAAATGCTTGAACTCAAAGCTCACATTCTCGCGGTTCACATCGCTGACGCCCTGACAGGAAAAGGCCAGCATCTCAGAGGCAATCAGGCAAACCTTGCGCCGGTTGGCCTCATCCCCGTTGCGTTTGAAATGAGAGCGGACCCAGCGCTCCAGATTGTCCTCTGTGTCCAGCCGTCGCGGGCCGACAAAGCGCATCCAGCCCGCCGCCAGCCGCGCCCGCGTTTCTCCGGCCTCGCCATAGTCGATGATCCGGCCCTCCTGAAGGATGATCAGCCGGTCGCATCGTTCCAGCAAGGCGCGGTTTTCGGTGGCCATCAGAACGCCTCGCCCCAGGCGGGTTTCGTGGTTCATGCGGGCAATCAGCGCCGAGACCTGCTTGTCCGGCAGGCCGTCCTCGGGCCGGTCCATCAGGTAAACAGACGGCCCGATCAGAAAGGCCCGCGCAAAGGCCAGCGTCTTTTGCTGCATCCCCGGCAGGCGGGTGGCCCTTGGGCAGGCGCATATCTGCCCGACCAGATCGCTGGAAAAAACCAACTGTTCAAGGATGTTCTTACCACGTTCCACCGCGAAACTGTCCTGAAAGGCGGCAAGGTTGTCCCGCCCCGAGGCAGGCAGCATCAGCGGCGTTGCGGGCAACAGCACCGCCGGGACCGGTTGGTGGTGCGCCCGCCTCTGCCACAAGTCCACGTCATTTGCCCGAACGTTGCCGCGCACCTCCAGACCCTCCGGCGCGAACGGGTCACTGATTGTCCGCAACAGCAGGCTCTTTCCCGCGCCGCTGTCGCCGATGATCCCGGTCACTGATCCGGGCGGCACATCAAAGGAAATGTCCGACAGCACGGCCCGCCCGTCCGAATCATGGGCGCTCAGCCCGCGGATGCGCAGCCCGGCAGTGGTTTCGCCCTCTTCCTCGCCGACGGCGGACAGCCGGACCGCGCGCACAGAGGCCGCCCGCGCCGCCGGGTAAGGGTCAGTCTGAAAGCGCAGGCGCAGATAGCGCGCGCCCCCGTCCGCTGCCCACAGCGTGATCAGCCCCACAGCGGCCAGCGCAGCCGGGGCCAGAACCCCCTCTGCAACCAGCCAGCTTGCGGCGGCAAGCGACGCCAGCACCGACATCCACACCGCCGCCCCGTGGACACTGCCCGCCAGTGCGTGATCGACCGGAACCGCCCCGGCAATCGCCTGCCCGGCATGATCCCGGCCCGACAGAACCGAAACCGCCTCGGACGGTTTGAAATCCCACAAAGGTTCCTTGCGCAGGGCCGTTGACAACAGCCGCAGCCCCCCCGCCACGATCACTGCCATCACCGGCAACCCGATCCCCAGCAGCGGATGCACGACCATCAGGCTGAGAAAGACCACAACCGCCAGCCCCGCCCGGACGCGCAGCGCCAGTTCCCGGCGTATCTTGCGGTATCCGGCCAGGGCGCGGGCATGAGCATAATCAAGGATGAGCGACCCCAGCACCGGCACCGCCCCCACCGCCACCAGCAGCGGGGCCAGGATCAGCTCTCCGCGCTCTGCCACCAGCGACTGAAAGAACACTGCCATCACCGCCGCAGACAGCAGACAGACGCCAGAGGTGACGGTGAAGATCGTGCTCAGAACCCCGGCCCAGGCGGGCGCGGCGCGGTCGGTCATGCGAATCTCGACATCGGACATTTCAATCGCCTTCAGCGAATCGGCCATTTCGTCAAGTGCCGTCTTTCCGGTATCGCCCATGTGCTGGATTCCCGTTTTGCGCGCTCGGGCCTCTGGATACGGAACGCGGATTAACAGACTATTGTCATTGAAGAAAATTGCATCGAGACTCCCGGTTCCGGTTCTCGCTTTGTTAACTCGGGCAAGATTATCAGGAAAGGAATCAACGAGTGACCGGGTTCATCCTGATGGTGCCAAGGGCGGGAAAGACGCGAAAATCTCTGGGTTTCGGACTGGTCGCGCTGTGTGTGGCAGTGGTGACGCTGGCCGGGGCGGCGTGGTCTGTAGGTGCGGCGGCGCGGTCCATTTTCCTGGCGCAGGAAGAAGAGGTGATCCCGATCATCGCCGGGGGGGAGCTCGATGACATCCCGGCACTGATGCGGGGCAATCTGCCGACCGTGACCACCAGCCGGGCGCGGGGGGACGCCCCCCGCCCGACGCCCCCGCGCATGTGCGAGATGGCCGAAGATTATTTCGAGCGGCTCGACCGGGGGACGGATCAGGTTTCGGGCTACACCCGCCGCAACGAATATGTGCGCCGCTATCGGGACCGTCGCGGTTTCCTGACCGAGCGAGAGATGCGCGCGGCACGGGTCGCCTGGCATTATTTCGAGACCTTCACCCAGGAAACAACCGGGATGGCGAACTCGGTCGGGAATTATCCCTCGACCACCCTGTGGGATACGGCCTCTTACATCGCCGGGGCGGTCGCCGCCTATGAGCTGTGCCTGATCGAGAAACCGGAATTTGACCGGCGGATGATCCGGCTTCTGACCACGATCAAGGGCCTCAACCTGTTCCGCAAGGAACTGCCCAACAAGGTGTATCACACCAAGACCGGCGAAAAGGTGGACTATGCCAACAAACCGGGCGAGATCGGCTTTTCCGCCCTCGATATAGGCCGTTTTCTGGTCTGGATGCGCATTCTCAAGAACCGCTATGCGCATCTGGGCAATACGGTGGATTCGGTGCTGCTCAAATGGGATTTCCGCAATGTGGTTGACAGCGAGGGCCTGCTCCACGGCGCTTATGTGGACAAGGAAAGCGGAGAGACGGTCTATGCGCAGGAAGGGCGTCTGGGCTATGAGGAATACGCCGCCAAGGGCTTTGCGCTCTGGGGGTTCCGCCCGGTGCTGGCCCATCGAGCCGAGCCTTTCCTGACCGCCTCGATCCACGGGATTCAGGTGCCCTATGACGGGCGCGACCCACGCATCTTTCATTCCCAGAACTATGTGGTGACGGAATCCTACCTGCAAGACGGTCTGGAACTGGGTTTCGACCTGCCCCATGACGACAGCAGCCCCGACTGGCTGCATTCCGACGGCTGGCGGGCAGAGTTTGCCGACCGGGTGTATCAGGTGCAGGAAAACCGCTGGCGGCGCACCGGATTTATGACCGCGCGGTCCGAGCACAATGTGAAGGGGCCGCCCTATTTCACCTATGACACGATCTTTTCCGACGGCTACCCGTGGAATACCGTGACCCCGCGCGGGGATTACGTGCCCGATCATGCGGCGGTGTCCGCCAAGGCCGCCCTTGGCCTCTGGGCGCTGTGGGACACCGACTATACCGATGTGCTGTTCGAGGCGATCATCGAACTCTATGACCCCGAGAACGGCATGTATGAGGGGCTTTACGAACGCGGTCAGGGCCGGATCGAGATTTTCACCGCCAACAACAACGGCATTATCCTGACGGCGTTGCTGCACAAGGTGCAGGGCACGATCCTGACCCCGTATGTCGGCGATACCGAGGTCTGGTATACCGCCTTTCGCGATCAGGATCTGCGGGTGCGCCGCAACTATCCCGATCCGCCGCAACAGGCCGACTGGCTGCCTGCCCTGCGTCATTCGGTTCAAACAGAGGTGGATTTCTGATGAGCAAGACCCTGCACGCCATTGCCTGCGCCCTTCCGGTCCTGATCCTGCCCGCGCTTCCGGCCCTGACCCAGACGGCGGGGACGGGCGCGAATGAGTTCACCCCGGAAAACGCCATTCTCGACACGTCCGTTCCCCTTGCCATCGGGGCGCGCGAGGCCCGGCAAGAGCTGCGCGGCTCTTTCGGCTGGGCCACGTTTCAGGAGGGGCTGGTCGATGGCGTCTATTTCCGCTTTGACCCTGACGGCTATGCCCGTTTCGCACCGACGCCGCGTCTTGACAGTGATGTGTTCGAGGTGATCTGCCGCCCGCGCACCTATTCCTGTCTGGCGCGCAAGGGTGCTCTGTCCGCGGTGCTCAATTCGCGCGGGCAGTTGCAGCTAGAGATCGACGGGGCGCTTGCGGATGACCGGTTCTTTATCGTTGAGGGTGTGTCAGAGCTGGAAGTCCCCGGTCGTATCCTGCAACCGCTCGACCAGCATCTGGAGGCGCTTTTGTCCGCAGGCGGAGAGCTGGTTGCCCGACGCGGGGCCGGTAATGAAACCGGCAGGGTATCGCTGACCGGGTTTTCGGCGGTCACCGCTTATCTGCGCTGGGTCAGTGCCCGGCAGGATTATACCGTCCTGCCGCGCGGCTGGCCGGTGCCGAATGCGGTTCCGGTTGGCGGGGCGTCAGGGCTGACCCAATCGGCTGACT
>JPPB01000008.1 GCA_001483205.1 alpha proteobacterium 3107 | reverse complement strand
CTTGCCTGCGGCATGGGCGTCCGCCAGCCCCCCGCCGGTGGTCAGTGCGCCATTGGCCGCCCCCGCCGGAACCACCATCGCCGCGCCGTCGTCACCGGTGGGCGGACGGGCGGCGTCGGGCCTGAACGCGGCGTTTTCGGCGTCCCAGATCAGCCGCCCCCCGCAATGGGACCACAGATGCACCGCCGGGGACCAGCCGCCCGACATGGCAACCGCCTCGCACGGGATTTCCTCCAGCGCGCCGCCTTCGCCCGCCATCAGGCCGACGCTGACGGCTCTGACCCGTTTGCCGCCCCTGACCATGGCGATTGCCCTGCCGGTTTCGACCCGGATGCCCATGTCGCGGGCGCGAACGGCCAGCGGCCCGTTCACATCCTGACGCGCATCAATGACCGCAGGCACCCCCAGCCCCGCCTCTTTCAGCGTGATCGCCGTGCGATAGGCATCGTCATTATTGGTGACGATCACGGTGCGGTCGCCGGGCGAGACCCCCCAGTTGACCACATAATCCCGCACGGCAGAGGCCAGCATGACCCCCGGCACATCGTTTCCGGCAAAGCTGAGCGGGCGCTCAATCGCCCCGGTTGCGGTGACAACCTGCCGGGCGCGGATACGCCACAGACGATGACGCGGGCGGCCATCGCCCGGCGTATGATCGGCCACGGATTCGCAGGCGGTGACATAGCCGTGGTCATACACCCCCGCCCCTGTCGTCCGCAGGCGGAGCGAGACATTCCCCATCCCCTCAAGGGCCTTAACGGTGTCGCGCACCCAGTCCTCTGCGGGGCTGCCGCCGATTTCTGCCCCGTCAACCGGTGCGCGCCCCCCCCAATGGGTGGTCTGTTCAAGCAACAGCACCCTGGCCCCGGCCTCGCCCGCCGCCTTTGCCGCCTGTAGCCCGGCAATGCCGCCCCCGATAACCAGCACATCGGTGAAGGCATGGAAATGCTCATACCGGTCCGCGTCGCGGTCCTGCGGTGCCCGGCCCAGACCGGCAGAGCGGCGAATGAGCGGCTCAAACACATGTTTCCAGGCGGCGCGCGGATGGATGAAGGTCTTGTAATAGAACCCGGCGGGCAGAAAGCGGGCCAGCCTGTTGTTGACCGCGCCGATGTCGAACTCAAGGCTCGGCCAATGGTTCTGAGAGACGCAGGAAAGCCCCTCGAACAGCTCGGTCGTGGTGGCGCGCCGGTTGGGTTCAAACCGATCACCCCGACCCATATTCATCAGCGCGTTCGGCTCTTCCGGGCCGCTGGCAACGATGCCGCGCGGGCGGTGATATTTGAACGAACGCCCGACCAGCAGCCGGTCATTGGCCAGCAGCGCCGAGGCCAGCGTATCGCCCTGATACCCCTTCAGCCGCCTGCCGTTGAAGGTAAAGCCAAGCGGCCGGTCGCGGTTGATCAGGCGACCATGCGTTTGCAGGCGGGTGCTCATCGCCAGCCCTCCCAATCCGGGCGTTTCTTTCTGATCCTGCGCAGGATGTCGGCGGGTGGCGATGTTGTCTGCGCGGGGTAGGTGCCGAAGACTTCCAGCGTTACGGTGCAGCGGGCGACGTGGAACCACTTGCCGCAGCCATTGGCGTGCCGCCAGCGCTCGAAATGCACGCCCGCGGGGTTTTTGCGCCGGAACAGATAGCCCTCGAAATCGTCGTCCGGCGCGCCGGGGCCGTGGCGTTTCAGATGCGCTTCGCCGCCGGGGGTGAACTCGGTTTCCTCCCCCTTCACGCCGCAACAGGGGCATTCGAGCATCAGCATTCCGGTCCTCCGGGATCAGGGCGGAAATGTTTCATTGAAGCCTTTGTATAGTGGCGCGTCAGTGGCCAACCTGTCCCGCCCGGCTGAGCGAATATGCAGAGGTTTGTCATCAGTGCGCCACCCCCGCCGCCACGCTTTCGTCGATAAACCGGCCCTCGGCAAAGCGATCAAGGCCGAACGCGGCGGCCAGCGGCCCCGGCTCCCCCTTCGCCATCAACTCCGCCATTGCCCAGCCGGAACCGGGAATCGCCTTGAACCCCCCGGTGCCCCAACCGGCATTCATAAACAGGTTCTGCACCGGCGTCGTGGTGATAATCGGCGAACGGTCACCGGTCACGTCCACAATCCCCCCCCACTGGCGCAGCATCCTCAGCCGGGAAATCATCGGAAAGGTCTCGATCAGTGCGCGCACGGTTTCCTCGATATGGTGGAAAGACCCGCGTTGGGTGTAGTTGTTGAACCCGTCGGTGCCGCCGCCGATCACCATCTCGCCCTTGTCGGACTGGCTCATATAGCCATGCACGGTGTTGGCCATCACCACCACGTCCATGCAGGGCTTGATCGGCTCTGAGACCAGCGCCTGAAGGGCGACCGATTCGATCGGCAGGCGAAACCCCGCCATATCCGCCAGCCGCCCCGAATGCCCGGCAACCGCAATCGCCAGCTTGTCGCAGTCAATCGCACCTTGGGTGGTTTCGACGCCCGCAACCCTGCCGCGTTCGGTGCGAATGCCCGTCACCTCGCATTTCTGCACGATGTCCATGCCCATGTCCGAACATGCCCGTGCATAGCCCCACGCCACCGCGTCATGGCGCGCCGTGCCGCCGCGCGGCTGCCAGAGCGCACCCAGAACCGGATAGCGCGGGCCGGAGACATTCATTATCGGGCACAGCTCTTTGACCCGCTGCGGGCCGATAAATTCCGTTTCCACCCCTTGCAGGGCGTTGGCCCGCGCCGTGCGCCGATAGCCCCGAACCTCGTGCTCGGTCTGCGCCAGCATCATCACCCCGCGCGGGCTGAACATGATGTTGTAGTTCAGTTCCTGCGACAGCGACTCGTAGAGTGAGCGCGCCTTTTCATAGAGCGCGGCAGAGGGGTCTTGCAGATAGTTCGACCGGATGATGGTGGTGTTGCGCCCGGTATTACCGCCGCCCAGCCAGCCCTTTTCCAGAATCGCCACGTTTCGGATGCCGTGGTTTTTGCCCAGGTAATAGGCGGTGGCCAGCCCGTGACCGCCCGCGCCGACAATGATCACGTCATAGCGCGATTTTGGTTCGGGCGCGCGCCAGGCGCGGCCCCATCCCTGATGGTGGCGCAGGGCCTCGCGGGCAATGGCAAAGACAGAGTAGCGTCTCATGCGGGTCTCGACTCCGGTCGGTGGCGGGCAGGCAATCCCGCCGACAGTGTAATGAACCGGACGGGAATTGCACCCGTTCCTTTCAACGCCGTATTTTGCCGGATATGCGACATCCCCGGCGTTTCATGCGGGCGGGTCGTCCCTTTGGGGCGCGACAGTTCCGCCCCTTTCCGCCGCCGCCTTTCGCCTGTAGGTATGCGCCTGACCACCAGGAGAATGACATGGGGTTCTGGATTGCCGCAACCGGGCTCAGCCTGCTTGTGACCGCGCTTCTGGTGCGGGCGGTTCTGCGTGGCAATACGGCAGAGGCAGAGGGGCAGGCACAGGCACAGCCCGATACAGGCCCCGACGCACAGATCTATCGCGACCAGCTTCGCGAGTTAGAGCGCGACCGGGCGCGGGGCCTGATTGCCGGGGCCGAGACCGACCACGCGCGGATCGAGATTTCGCGCCGCCTGCTGGCCGCGGATGCGGATGCCGCCGCCCGCATGACGGACAAACAGTTCGGGCCGCCGAAACCCGTCACCCTTTCGATGCTCGGTCTGCTTGCCATCCTGCTGACGGGGGGCGCGATGATCGCCTATCTGCATCTGGGCGCGCCGGGCTTTCCCGACATGCCGCTTGAGGCCCGGATCGCGGCGGCGGAACAGGCGCGCGCCACCCGCCCCGCTCAGGCCACCGCCGAGGCACTGATCCCGCCGTCGCAAACCCGCCCGTCGCCGGAGCATCAGGCGCTCATCACCCGGCTGCGGGATGCCGTCGCCCGACGCCCCGATGACCTTGCCGGCCACACCCTGCTTGCCCGGAGCGAGGCGCAACTGGGCCGCTTTGCCGCCGCTCATGCCGCACAAGCGCGGGTGCTGGCACTGAAGGGCGCGGCGACCACCGCAACGGACCGGGCGGATTATGCCGAGTTGCTGATCCTGGCGGCGGGCGGCTATGTGTCGCCCGAGGCGGAACAGGCCCTTGAACAGGCGCTGGCGATTGACCCGGAACACGGCACCGCGCGCTATCACTATGGTCTGATGCTGTTGCAGACCGGGCGGCCCGATCTGGCCTTCCGGCTGTGGGCGGCGCTTTTGCAGGACAGCCCGCCCGATGCCCCGTGGACAGGGCCGGTCCGCGCCCGCATTGAACAGGTCGCCCGGCGCGCGGGTGTCCGTTACACCCCGCCGGAAACCGCAGCGGGAGCAGGCGAATGACATACGCACGGATCGAGGATTTCGCTGCCGCCCTGCCGCACCACTCGGCACTGGCGGGGCTTGATCTGGGCACGAAGACCATCGGCGTTGCGGTCTCTGACACCCTGCGGGCCGTGGCGACGCCGCTTGAGACGATCCGCCGCAAGGGGTTCACGCAGGACGCCGGGCACCTGCTGGCCATTCTCGCGCACCGGCAAATCGGCGGGCTGGTCCTTGGCCTGCCGCGCAATATGGACGGCTCAGAAGGCCCCCGTTGCCAGTCCGCCCGCGCCTTTGCCCGCAATCTGGGGCACCTGACCGACATGCCCATGACCTTCTGGGACGAGCGCCTGTCCACCGTCGCCGCCGAGCGGGCACTGCTGGAGGCGGATACGACACGCAAACGTCGCGCCGAGGTCATTGATCATGTGGCGGCAGGGTATATCTTGCAGGGTGCGCTGGATCGTCTGGCGCATTTGGGTCAGGGGTAAGGCCGCCATGTCCGATGATGTCTGGAAACGTGACGAAATCCGGTCGCCTTGTGTCAAGGTCTGCGTCATCCATTCCGAGGCGCGGATTTGTGCCGGGTGTATGCGGACAGTTGAAGAGATTCGCGACTGGTCGCGGATGAGCGGTGAAGAGCGGGAGCGGATTATGGCGGAACTGCCGGGGCGCGCCCCGCGTCTTGCCCGGCGGCGGGGCGGGCGGGCCGCACGGCTGCGGCAGTGATGGGGCCGCCGCGCTGATCAGGCGGGGGGTCTTTTTCATCCCGCCAATCATGTATACATCCGCATACCACCTTCCCCCGCCGGGACAATTCCGCTAGAAGGCGGCAAACCCCGATTCCCGCAAAAGAGGCCGGACATGACCAGGATCAAGGTTGAAAACCCCGTTGTCGAGCTTGACGGCGATGAAATGACCCGGATCATCTGGGATTTCATCAGGAAAAAGCTCATCCTGCCCTATCTGGACATCGACCTGCTCTATTATGATCTGGGGATCGAGGAACGGGACCGCACCGAAGACCGGATCACCATTGACGCCGCGAACCGGATCAGAGAGGTCGGCGTCGGCGTCAAATGCGCCACCATCACCCCGGACGAGGCCCGGGTCGAGGAGTTCGGCCTCAAGCAGATGTGGCGCTCTCCGAACGGGACCATCCGCAACATCCTTGGCGGCGTCGTCTTTCGCGCCCCGATCATCTGCGCCAATGTGCCGCGTCTGGTGCCGGGCTGGACCCGGCCAATCGTCATTGGCCGCCATGCCTTTGGCGATCAGTATCGCGCCACCGATATGAAATTTCCCGGCCCCGGCAAGCTGTCGATGAAATTCACCGGCGCGGACGGCAAGGTGATTGAGCATGAGGTGTTTGACGCCCCGTCTGCCGGGGTCTTTATGTCGATGTATAATCTTGACCGGTCGATCATCGACTTTGCCCGCGCCAGCCTGAATTACGGCCTGAGGCTCGGCTGGCCGGTCTATATGTCCACCAAGAACACCATCCTCAAGCAATATGACGGGCGTTTTCTGGAGCTGTTTCAGAAGGTCTATGAAGAAGAGTTTGAACAGGCTTTCCGGGCGAAAGGCATCACTTATGAACACCGGCTTATCGATGATATGGTCGCCAGCGCCATGAAGTGGAACGGCGGTTTTGTCTGGGCCTGCAAGAATTACGACGGCGATGTGCAGTCCGACACCGTGGCGCAGGGGTTCGGGTCTCTGGGCCTGATGACATCGCAACTGATGACCCCGGACGGCAGGATCGTCGAGGCCGAGGCCGCCCATGGCACCGTGACCCGCCATTATCGCCTGCATCAGAACGGCGAGGAAACCTCGACCAATTCGATTGCCTCGATCCATGCCTGGACCGGCGGTCTGCGGCATCGGGCGAAACTGGATGGCAATGCGGCGCTGGAGAATTTCGCCGATACGCTGGAGCGTGTTACCGTTGAGACGGTGGAATCCGGTTTTATGACCAAGGATCTGGCGCTTCTGGTCGGTCCCGATCAGAAATGGCTGACGACCACGGGGTTTCTTGAAAAGGTGGATGAGGGCCTGAACCGGGCGCTTGGCGGGTGATCCCTGCCGCCCGCCGGGGCAGAGGCAGAGGGCCGGGGCTTATCCGCGGATAAGGGGGGGCACTGCTGACCTATTGGCGCGTCGGTGGCCAACCCGTCCCGCCCGGTCGCAAGACCGGGCAGCGCCCGCCCCGCCCCATGGCGGGCGCTTCGCTTCCGCCGGGC
>JPPB01000007.1 GCA_001483205.1 alpha proteobacterium 3107 | reverse complement strand
CCCGCGCCCCCGCGCCGCAGCACCTCGGCCCCGAAGATCAGCGTCGGGATATAAAGCGGCAGCACCAGCAGCGACATCAGCAACCCGCCCCGCTTCAGCCCCACGGTCAGCGCCGCCCCGAACGCCCCGATCATCGACAGGGCGGGCGTGCCGAGCGCGAGGCTGAGCACAAGCCAGCCCCAGGCCCCGGCGGGCAGGTTGAGCAGCAGGCCGAGAACCGGGGCCAGCAGGGTCAGCGGCGCACCGGTCGTCAGCCAGTGGGCCAGCGCCTTTACCGCCACCACGCCCTCCATCGGCACCGGCGCGGTCGCCAGCAGGTCAAGCGACCCGTCCTCGTGGTCGAGCGCAAAGATGCGGTCAAGCGTCAGCAGGCAGGACAGAAGCGCCCCCAGCCACAGAATGCCCGGCGCGATGGCCGTCAGCGTTGCGCTGTCCGGCCCGACCCCGAACGGCACCAGCACAATGACGATCAGAAAGAAGGCAAGCCCGAGGCCACCGCCGCCGCCCGCCCGGACAGCGAGCTTCAGGTCACGGATGAAAAGCGCACTCATGGCAGGGGGCCGTCAGGGGCCGGGCAAGCCGGGGGCACGGCGCGAAACCCGGTCAGGTCAAGCACCTCTGCCCCGTCCCACGCATCCCCGTGGGTTGCGATCAGCGCCAGACCACCCTGTGCGCAATGGGCGGTGACCATGCGGGCAAACAGCCCCGCACCGGCATCGTCGAGCGAGACCGTCGGCTCATCAAGTGCCCAGAGCGCCCGCCCGGTCAGCAACAGCCGCGCCAGCGCCAGACGGCGTTTCTGCCCGGCAGAGAGATATGCCGCCCTGCGCCCGGCAAGACCGGCAAGGCCGAAAGCCGCCAGTGCGGTGTCGGTTTCGCCGGGGTCCGCGCCATAGACCCCCGCCCAGAAGAGCAGATTTTCACGGACCGTCAGCGTCGGTTTCAGCCCGTCGGCATGGGGGGCAAAGGCGACCTGATCCGCATCAGGGGATATGTGGCCGGACAGGGCGGGCTGAAGCCCGGCGATGGTCCGCAACAGGGTGGTCTTGCCGATCCCGTTCGGCCCTCTGAGGGCGAGTATGTGGCCGGGGCGCAGCACGAAAGAGACGTTTTCCAGCACCGGAATGCCGCCCCGTGCGCAGGCCAGGTTCTCGACGATCAGCTCCATGACAGGGGCTTAGCCGAAAGCCCTGCCCGCGAAAAGCGGTTTGCGGCCTGTCTGGTGGTGGCCTGTCTGGTGGTGGCAGCTATAGCATGACGACGTAAAATTGATCACAGGCTCCAACCCCGATCCTGTCAGAGCGCAGGTGGCAGATGCGTGAACAGCCCGAAAAGCCGCGCCCGCCCCGCCCGGCCAATACGCAGAGGTTTCCCGGCTATACCGGCAACAGCGCCAGCCCCACGCGCCGCCCCTCTGACAACAGCACATTATAGGTGCGGCAGGCGGCGGGGCTGGACATCGGCTCCATCCCCACACCCGCCGCCTCCAGCGCGGTGCGGAAACCGGCGGGCGGGTGCGCGGTCTCTGCCCCGGTGCCGACGAGCAGCACATCAAGGCTGTCCGCCGCCCGCATCAGCGCCTCAAGGTCGTCATAGCCACCCCACGGGCACACCCCGGCGGGCAAAACCAGCACCGCCCCCTGATGCGCCGTGCCGCCGATGCGGAAAAACCCCGGCCCGTAGCCGTCAACCGGGCGGGCGTCGCTGAAAGCGCTTTCATTGAGGCGCATTGCTCTCTCCGGTTGAGCGGCATCCGCCCCGGCAAGGCATGGGCCGCGATAATCAGACAGGCGACCCTGAACATGGCCACCCGGCGACATGCGCCGCCATACGGATACCACCGGGATACAGGCAATGCCTGCGCCTGTCATCCCCCGTGGCCTCTGCATAATCGCATATCAGCGGCCATCCCACCCAAGGCCCTGAGACATCTGCGCATAACTGGTCAGAGGCACCGCACACATCCGATGCCAGTCCGCAGCGCGTCAAAATCCGCCCCGACCTCTGCCGGATCGGATATATCCCGGTTGAAGACATAGCCATAGGATGTGTGCCCGGTCAGCGGACAGATTTCCGGCGGTGCCCCGCCCGACAACCGCGACCCTGCGCAAAGACGTGCTGCCCGGATGTATCATTTTGGGTGGTTCTCCCAAGTGTTGGTTGATGACCCCTCTTGGGGCAATCGTATGTGCTGCATTCGCGACACGCCACCAAAATCTTGGAAAAACCGCCGCATGATGGCCCGGGCGGGCAACCGCCGCCCCCTGCCCCGCCGATGGCATACCGAAGTGTCCGCCATATTGAGGGCTTGAAATTCCTTACCCGGAATTGCATAAAATCCCTGAAACTTCAAGCCAAGGGGATGCACAGGGCCGTGTTCAATAACCTGTTTGACTCATTCCATAATACCGTTGCCGAGGCAAAGGAAGAGCGTGAGCAACTTGACCGGCTGCTGACGATTTCCACCCCGCGCGAGCGTCTGCTTGTCACCGCCATGGCCCTGTTGCTGCTGATCCTCACCGCATGGCTGTTCCTTGGCAATGTCGCCCGCAGCCATGCGGCGGACGGCGTATTGACCGGGGCGGGCGAGGCCCTGTCCGGGGGCAAGCAACAGGTGCAGGCGCTGGTCTGGGTCGGGGGTGATGCCGCGCCGCAGATAGAGGCCGGGATGCCGGTGACAATAGACCTGGCCACGGCGGACGGGGACGCGGACGGGGCAACCGACACACCGGACACACTGGGCGGCAGGATCGCGACGATTTCCCCCGCCCCCCTGTCCGCAGAGCTTGCGGCCTTCGCCCCTGCCGCCCCGCTCTCCGTGCATCGCGTCACTATCGCGCTTGACGACAGCCTTGACCCTGCAACCGTCGCAGGCCGGAAATGCCGGGTTGTCATTGAACTCGGGCGGCAATCCCCGGCGGCACTTTTTCGAGTGAGACACCCATAACATGGTGCAACGCGCTTCTGCGGGGGTCAGCGACAGGACCGCGCCGGACCCGTCAAAACGAAGGGTAACGACGCCGATTCTGTTGCAGATGCACGCATCGGAATGCGGGGCCGCCTGTCTGGGCAGCATACTGGCCTTTTTCGGGCGCTTCGTGCCACTGACCGAATTGCGCGAAAAATGCGAGGTCAGCCGGGACGGCAGCAGCGCCGCAAGCATTGTGCGCGCCGCCGGACATTACGGTCTTGAATGCAGCGGCCTCAATCTGCGCACCGATCAACTGAAAAAGCTCCCGCTGCCCCTGATCCTGTTCTGGCAGTTCAGCCATTTTGTTGTTCTTGAGGGGTTTGATGAGCGCAATTTCTATATCAATGACCCGTCCACGGGGCGGCGCCGGGTGTCGGCTGAAGCATTCGAGCGCAGCTATAGCGGCATTGCACTGCGGTTCAGTCGCGGCCCCGGTTTCAGCCCCGGCGGCGCGCAACCGGGCCTGTCCGGACAGTTGGGCCACCTGCTCGGCCAGTCATGGACCACACTTTCCGGCGTGATCGCCTGTGGTTTCATGCTGACAGTGCTGGCGCTGGTCATTCCCGCATCTCTGGGCGTTTTCGTTGACGATGTTCTGGCCAATCACGGGCCATGGGGCGGGTTGGTGGCGGCATTGCTGGGCGGCGGGGTGCTGGTCTATGTGCTGTCCCTGCTCAGGTATCGGTTTCTGAAGCGGCTGTCCGTGCGTATTTCGGTGATCAACTACAGCCGGGGCCTGTCCCGGCTGTTGCGGCTGCCGGTGGAGTTCTTTGAAAACCGGCTGATCGGTGACCTGACCGACCGGGTGTCCTCCATCGACCGGATCACCAGGAACCTGACCGACCAGTTTCTGGTGCTGATCATGGATATGGCAATGAGCGCGGTGCTGTTGATCGCGATGCTGACCTATGATTTGGGGCTGACGCTGATCGTGCTGGTGCTGGCGGGTCTGCACGGGGGGCTGGCCCGTTCCCTCGGCGCGCTCCGGGCGGTGCGCAGCCAGACGATGCGGCGCGAACAGGGGTTGCTGCTGGGCATCGGGGCGCAGATGCTCGGCCATGCGGACAATCTGCGCATGACCGGATCAGATGACCGTTTCTTTGCACGCTGGAGCGGCCAGCAGGCGCGCGAGCTTCATGCGCGGATGCTCTATTCCGAGCTTGCCGCCGTCAATGGCGCGCTTCCGGGGCTGATCGCCGCCTTTCGCAGTGCAGTGGTTCTTGGTGTCGGGGGCAGCATGGTGATGGCCGGGGACATGACCCTGGGCACGCTGGTCGGGTTTCATATTCTGGCAGAGATGTTTCTGGCACCGGTTGGCCGCTTTATGGAATTTGCCGATAGCCGTCAGGCGCTCAGGATTGATCTGCAACGGCTTGAAGACATCACCAGAGCCGCCGAAGACCCGGTTCTCAGCCGCCGAAAGCCGGAAACCGGGCTGATACCCACCTTCAACGGGCGGCTCAGGCTGGCGGGGCGGCTCGAGCTGCGGAACGTCACCTTTGGGTTCAACAAGAGCCGCCCGCCCCTGATCAGGGATTTCAGCCTGGTGATCAAACCGGGACAGCGTGTTGCCCTGGTCGGCCCCAGCGGGTCCGGCAAATCAACCCTGGCGCGGCTGGTTTCGGGGGTCTGTCAGCCGTGGTCCGGGGAAATCCTGTTCGATGGCCACCCCCGGCATGAGATTCCCGAAGAGGTTCTGCGGCAATCCGTCTCGATGGTGGATCAGGATGTGATGCTGTTTTCCGCCTCTCTGCGCGACAACATCACCCTGTGGAATCCGGCGGTTCCTGATGAGGCGATCTTTGCCGCGGCGCGGGATGCCGGGATCCATGACGAAATCCTGCTCAGGCCGCAGGGATATTCGACCCTGGTCGAGGAAGGCGGGGCGAATTTCAGCGGCGGCCAGCGGCAACGGCTGGAAATCGCGCGGGCACTGGTGGGCAATCCGACGGTGCTGATTCTGGACGAGGCGACCAGCGCCCTTGACGCCGCGACAGAGGAATATGTCGATGATGCCCTGCGGCGGCGGGGCGTTACCTGTCTGATCGTCGCGCACCGGCTGAGCACCGTGCGCGATTGCGACGAAATCATCGTTCTCGACAAGGGCGTTGAGGCCCAGCGCGGCACCCATGATGAGCTGATCGCGGACCGCGACGGCGCATATTACAAACTGGTCAGGTCAGGCTGATGCAGAATCAGGGCGCGGAATACACCTCGATTGCCGGGCTTGCCGCCCGCGAAGGCATATCCGTGCCCTGTGCCGGAAATATGCCGGTCAGCCTTGATGACCCGGAAACCGTCTGGTTCATTGACCGGGGGGGCGTCAATCTGTTCCTGATTGAGTGCCGCGACGGGGTGGAGCGGGCAGCCCCGCAGCATCTGTTGCGCCGCGAGGCGGGCCAACTGTTGCCGGGGGTTGCGCCGGACGCGGGGAATGCGGACGACGTGGGCGACGATGGCGACGGCACGACGCTCAGCCTGATTGCCAAGGGGGTGCCGGGCACGGTTCTGAAGCGCTTGCCTGCCTCTTTGCTGTCCGGGGTTCACCCGGCGGAACTGGCGGAACAGACCGATACCTGGCTGATCGCCATGACCGACACGCTGTCGCGTTTTGCCGCCCGCCTGCCACATCCGACCGTGACCGCCGAACCCGGCATGACCCAAACCTTGCCCCCCTGCACGCTGTCCACACGGCGCGGCGTGGTATGGGTTTCCCGGCCACCACCCGGCACGGGCCTGTTCATGGGCGTTGTCGATCCGGCAGAGCAGGCCGGGGCCGGGGGCGCACCCGAGGCGGCCGTCCCGCTGACGCGCCGAAGCTGGCTCACCCTGTTCGATGAGGTGACATTTTCCGGCGTATCGACCGAGACACTGGCAAAACAGGGCGCGTTGCTGCCTGCGCTGGCCTCTTTTCACGCGACGGCCTTTGCGCTGGAGCGCCTCAACCGCCGGTTGGCCGCCGCCGATGACACCAATCTCGAACATGCGCGCACGATCAGCCGCCGCACGGCTGAACAGGCGGCGCGGCAACGGCTGTTCAATATCCATGACCTGCCGGTTGACCGGGAGACCGGGGCCGGGGGGGAAGACACCGGCCTGGCCGATGCCCTGCACATCATCGGTGCCCGTGAAGGCATCACATTCAGGATTCCGGCGCGCCGGGGGCCGTCCGACACGCCGCTCGGCCTTGCCGATATTCTTGATGTGTCAGGGGTGCGCGCCCGGCGGGTGCGGCTGAGGGCCGAAGACCGCTGGTGGCGGGGCGACAGCGGCGCGATGCTGGCCTTCCGTGCCGGGGACGGGCGGCCCGTGGCGCTGTTGCCGGGGCTGTTCGGGGGCTATCGGCAAACCGACCCGACACGCAGGCGCAGGGAGCGGGTGACGGCAGAGCGCGCCCGCGCATTGTCGGATGAGGCGTGGATGTTCTATCGCCCCCTGCCGCCGGGGGGTGTGAAGCCGTCTGACCTGCTGGGCATTGCCTTTCACGGATCGGCGGCGGGGCTGGCGCGGCTGGTGATTGCCGGGCTGCCGGGCGGGTTGATCAAACTGCTGCCCGCCCTCGCGCTTGGCGTCGTTGCCCATCAGACCGCGACGGGC
>JPPB01000006.1 GCA_001483205.1 alpha proteobacterium 3107 | reverse complement strand
CAATCCCGAAGGCTTCTGCATATGGCCCGGACCGGGCAGCCGCCTGCCTGGGCGGGCGCTTTTCGCGATATTTCACATTGGCGATGCTGCTTCCATAAAGTCCATATGCTCCAACATGTTGAGACGTTTATAGCGCCTGCCGGGGGGCAGGCAGGCGCTGCCCGGTCTTGCGACCGGGCAGACTATTTGGCCGTTGATCCACTATTATGCAGAGGTCTTCGGCAGTCTTTTGCCGCCACAAACCACCCCCGCCCCCGGCCCGGTAAGGACAAAATTAAGGGGCGGTTTCTAGCGTGCATTCCGATCACGGAGACGGGCAATGCACGGTCTGATAAACCGCTCGATTCAATTCTTCATCCGCGACACCTATGGCGGGGACGCATGGCGCCGGATTGCCGAGCGCGCGGGCGTCACCCCCCCCGGTTTCGAGGCAATGATGACTTACGACGATTCGATCACCCACGCGGTGTTTGACGCCGCGATGGACGCCCTGTCGAAACCGCGCGGCGACCTGATGGAGGACCTGGGCACATATCTGGTCTCGCACCCTAACCAGTCCGCCGTCCGCCGCCTGCTGCGATTCGGCGGCGAGACCTTTGATGAATTTCTGCACTCGCTGGAGGAACTCCACCACCGCACCCGCATCGCCATCCCCGATCTGGACATTCCCAGATTGCAGCTTATCGACAACAAGCATGGCCGGTTCCTGCTGCGCAGCCACTGGCGGTATCCCGGTTTCGGCCATGTGGTCATGGGGGTTCTGCGCGGGATGGCGGATGATTACGGCGCGCTGGTCTTTCTGGAATATGCCGGGTCGCATGAACAGTATGACGAGATCGTGATCAACATCGCCGAGGCCCGCTTTGCCGAGGGGCGCAGCTTTCACCTTGCCGGGGGGCCGGAGTAACCGATGCCCGAGGCGCTTTCATTTGACCACAGCGGTCTTGACCTGCTGATGCCCATGCACCTGCTGCTGGACAAGACCGGCGAGATCACCCACGCAGGCCCGACGCTCTGCAAACTGCTCCCGGAGCGCGACCTGAAAGGGCGGCAGTTCGGGGATGTTTTCCGCGTCAGCCAGCCGCGCATCAGAACCGCCTATGAGGCGATTTCCGCCAATGCCGGAAAACGGCTGCGGCTGCGGTTCGTGCCCGACCCCGGCATCAGTTTCAAGGCGCTGGCGATACCGCTATGCGGGCGCGAGGCACTGTTGATCAACATGTCCTTCGGGATCGGCGTGACCGAGGCGGTCAGCGCGTTCGGCCTGACGATGGGGGATTTCGCGCCGACGGAGCTGACCGTCGAGATGCTCTATCTGGTCGAGGCCAAGACCGCGGTCATGGATGAGTTGCGCAACCTCAACTCCCGCCTGCACGGGGCAAAGGTGGTGGCAGAAGAGCAAGCCGTCACCGACACCCTGACCGGGCTGAAAAACCGCCGCGCGCTGGATCACATTCTGGGCCGGTATGTGCGGCGCGGAGAACCTTTTGGCCTGATGCACATTGACCTCGATTTCTTCAAGCAGGTGAATGACAGCATGGGCCATGCGGCGGGCGACCATGTGCTGCAACACGCTGCGCGGGTGCTGATGTCCGAGACCCGCGCCGATGATACCGTGGCGCGATTCGGGGGGGATGAGTTCGTGATCCTGTTTCCCCGGCTGACCGACAGGCAGACGTTGCTGAATATCGCTGGCCGGATTATCGCCAGGCTGGAGGAGCCGATCCCGTTCAATGGCAGGGACTGCCGGATTTCGGCCAGTGTCGGCGCGACAGCATCGGATTTCTATGACGGGACCGATGCCGGGATGATGCTGAAGGATGCGGATTCTGCGCTCTATGCCTCGAAACGCGCAGGGCGGGCGCGGGCGATGTTCTTTGCCGAAGAGATGCGGCGGCAGGGGGCAGGCGGGCAGGGCGGCGCGCCGGGGGGTGCCGGACGCTGACAGTCGGCGCGGGCGGATTGCGCCGAATTGAACACACCGCCCCTTGCGGGCGCGCGGGCACACCACTAAGATTCAGGCGCAGTTGCCCCGCGCGCCCCATCGGGCGGACGGGCCGAAAAGAGGCAGGCGAACCGGATATGAATGACCCATCAGAGCACTACATGAACACCCTCGTCCCGATGGTCGTGGAACAGACCTCGCGCGGAGAGCGGGCCTATGACATCTTTTCGAGGCTGCTCAAAGAGCGGATCATCTTCATCACCGGCCCGGTCCATGACGGCATGGCGAGTCTGGTGGTGGCGCAGCTTCTGCATCTGGAGGCGGAAAACCCGTCAAAGGAAATTGCCATGTATATCAACAGCCCCGGCGGTGTTGTGACCTCGGGCCTGTCGATCTATGACACCATGCAGTATATCAAGCCGAAGGTCTCGACGCTGGTGGTTGGTCAGGCGGCGTCGATGGGGTCTCTGCTGTTGGCGGCGGGCGAGCCGGGGATGCGCTTTTCGCTGCCCAACAGCCGGATCATGGTGCATCAGCCCTCGGGCGGCTATCAGGGCCAGGCGACCGACATTATGATCCACGCGCAGGAAACCCAGAAACTGAAGGACCGGCTGAACCGGATTTATGTCTCGCATACCGGCCAGAAGCTGAAAACGGTGGTTGGTGCGCTGGAACGGGACAACTTCATGTCGCCGGAAGATGCGAAAACCTGGGGGCTGATTGATGAAATCGTCACCCACCGGGTGAAGGCGGACTGATGACAGTGCGCACCCCGTGCGCCCCCCGTGCCGGGGATAAGCGAATTTGACATTGAGGTTGCGGATGCTGTGCCCTAAGCTGACCCGTGAGTGCGGGTATCCCGGAAACCGGGGCCACAGGCAGAAGGGCAAGAGACCTTGAGGAATCAGGATGGCGAATAATTCTGGCAGAGACAGCAAGAACACTCTCTATTGTTCCTTCTGCGGCAAGAGCCAGCACGAGGTGCGCAAACTGATCGCCGGGCCGACGGTCTTCATCTGCGATGAATGCGTCGAACTGTGCATGGACATCATCCGCGAGGAAACCAAGTCCGCCGGGCTGAAAGCCGCTGACGGGGTGCCGACGCCAAAGGAAATCTGCGCGGTGCTTGATGATTACGTAATCGGACAGGCGGTGGCCAAGCGGGTGCTGTCGGTGGCCGTCCACAACCACTATAAGCGCCTGAACCATGCCTCGAAATCCAGCGACATCGAACTGGCAAAGTCGAACATCCTGCTGATCGGCCCGACCGGGTGCGGCAAGACCCTGCTGGCCCAGACTTTGGCGCGGATTCTGGATGTGCCCTTCACCATGGCCGACGCCACCACCCTGACCGAGGCAGGCTATGTGGGCGAGGATGTGGAGAACATCATCCTGAAGCTCTTGCAGGCCAGCGAATACAATGTTGAGCGGGCGCAGCGGGGCATCGTCTATATTGATGAGGTGGACAAGATCACCCGCAAGTCCGACAACCCGTCGATCACCCGCGACGTGTCGGGCGAGGGGGTGCAGCAGGCGCTGCTGAAGCTGATGGAGGGCACCGTTGCCGCCGTGCCGCCCCAGGGCGGGCGCAAGCATCCGCAACAGGAATTTCTGCAAGTGGACACGACGGACATCCTGTTTATCTGCGGCGGGGCCTTTGCCGGGCTTGACAAGATCATCGAGCGGCGGGGCAAGGGGTCGTCGATGGGGTTCGGGGCCAATGTCAAGGAAAACGACAGCCGGGGCGTGGGCGAGATTTTCACCGATCTCGAACCCGAAGACCTGTTGAAATACGGGCTGATCCCGGAATTTGTCGGTCGCCTTCCGGTGATCGCCACGCTGGAAGATCTGGATGAGGACGCGCTGGTCACCATCCTCACCCAGCCCAAGAACGCCCTTGTCCGGCAATACCAGCGTCTGTTCGAGTTGGAAGACACCCAACTGACCTTTACCGAGGACGCGCTGGCCGCCATCGCCAAGCGCGCGATCACCCGCAAGACCGGTGCGCGGGGGCTGCGTTCGATCCTCGAGGACATCCTGCTTGACACGATGTTTGAGTTGCCGGGGATGGACAGTGTGGACAAGGTTGTGGTCAATGAAGAGGCGGCAGTGTCCGATGCGCCGCCGCTTCTGGTCCACGGCGACGCGAGGGGCGAAATCGGCTCTGCCGGGTGAGCGGCGATGACGGTGCGGCGCATCAGTTCCGGTTCCGCATACGAAACCCGGTTCGGGTATTGCCGGGCGGTGGTGGCGGATGGCCGGGTGCATGTGTCCGGCACGGTGGGTATGGACCCGGCAACCGGTGCCGTCCCCGAGGACGTGACAGACCAATGCCGGTTGGCGCTGGGGATTATTGAGCGCGCGCTGGCGGGGGCCGGGGCCTCTTTTGCCGATGTGGTGCGGGTGCGGTATATCCTGCCGGAGCGTTCGGATTTTGCCCCCTGCCGCCCGCTGCTCTCTGCCGCGTTCGGGGAAAACCCGCCCGCCGCGACGATGATCGTGGCCGGTCTGATTGACCCGGCGATGAAGATCGAGATTGAGGTGGACGCACGGCTGCCGTGAGTGTTCGCGGTCTGCACTGGACGCCCGCCCGCCGATGGGCCATATACGGGATCAGGAACTGCGGAGACCCCCAATGCGTTTCATTCTGACCCTGCTGACCTGGTATCACGGCTCCAGCCTCGGCACCCGGCTGTTCACCTGGCGCAGGGGTGAAAAGGTGGGCGAGGACGACCACGGCAATGTGTTCTATCAGACCCGTGACGGCGGCAGGCGCTGGGTGGTCTATGTCGCAGAGCCGGAAGCAAGCCGGATCACCCCCGAATGGCATGGCTGGCTGCATTTCACCTGGGATGAGCCGCCGACCACCGCGCCGCTTTCCCGCAAACCGTGGCAAAGGCCGCATCAGGAAAACCTGACCGGCACGGCGCTGGCCCATGCGCCTGCGGGGTCTATCCGCCACAGCGCCCCCGCCCCGCGCGGCGATTATGAGGCCTGGAAACCCGAATGACACAGATGAAACAGATGTCCGAAAACACGACCGAAGTGCTGGTTGGCGGCGCGGTTCTGGCGGTGGCACTGGGGTTTGTGCTCTATGCCGGGCAGGTGACCGGGGTGTCTGCGGCCCGCAGCGGCTATGAATTGACGGCGAGTTTCCGCTCTGCCCAGGGGCTTTTGGTCGGCACCGATGTGCGCATGGCCGGGGTCAGGGTTGGCGCGGTGACAGAGGTGCGGCTGAACCCGCAGACCTTCCGCGCCGATACCACGCTGTCGGTGCGCGACGGCATTGCCATCCCCGATGACAGCAGCGCGGTGATTGCCTCCGAAGGGCTGTTGGGCGGCAATTTTCTGGAGATCGTTCCCGGCGGGTCTTTTGACAACCTTGAGCCGGGGGGCGAGATCGTCGATACCCAGGGTGCGGTCAGCCTGATCACGTTGCTGGGCAGGTTTGCCTCTGGTGGTTCGGGCGGCGCGGACGGCGATTCGGGCGAATGACGTGATATGAAACGCCTGCCGGTCCTTTTGCTGCTGGCGCTGGCCCCGGTGCTGGCTCTTGCGCTTGCCCCGGTGTTGCCTCACGCGCAGGAGTCCGTGCGGGCCACCCGCGCCGAGGGCGCAGTGCTGCGCGGGCTTGACCGGGTGAACGGGCAGTTTGAGGATTACGAATTGCAGGCTGGCGGCACCGCCGCGCTCGGGCCGCTGTCGATCACGTTGCTTGAATGCCGCTATCCCGCCGACAACCCGGCGGGCGATGCCTTTGCCCATCTGAACATTGCGGCGGGCGCGGAAACCCTGTTCCGGGGGTGGATGCTGGCGTCATCGCCCGCGCTCAATGCGATGGACCACCCGCGTTATGATGTCTGGGTGTTGCGCTGCACCACGTCCTGACCGGTCGGCAATTTCCTGGGTCGGGTGAAATCACCATTCTGCCCCAGCGCTGCGCGCAACTGCACATGATACTCGGCCCGGCTGATCTCGACCGCGCCGAGGCTGGCCAGATGGTCGGTCAGAAACTGGGTGTCAAACAGGCTGAAACCGGCGCGGTCCAGCCGGTCCGTCAGATAGGCCAGCGCGATTTTCGACCCGTCCCGGCGGCGGGAAAACATGCTTTCGCCAAAGAACGCGCCCCCCAGTGTCACGCCATAGATACCGCCAACAAGGTCATTGCCTGCCCAGACCTCCAGCGAATGGGCGTGCCCCATCTGATGAAGCTGTCCGTAAAGCCTGCGAATCGCGGCGTTGATCCATGTATCCGGGCGCGCGGCGCAGGCGTCAACGACCGCACCAAAGGCATGATTGATGCGGATGGCATAGTCCTGCCGCCGGAGCGCACGGGCAAGGCTGCGCGAGATGTGAAAGCCGCCCGGCGGGAATATGCCGCGCCGCTCGGGATCAACCCAGAAAATCCGCGGACTGTTGCGCGACTGGGCCATCGGGAACACTCCGGTGGCATAGGCTTGCAGCAAAAGCGCGGGCGTGACCTTTTCCGTCATCAGGCGGGGCTCGTCTGTCGGGAACCGGCGCGGCCTGTGTCGGGGCCTGCACCGGGCGGGGTCATCCCAAAGACCTCTGCATAAAGCTGTATCGCCCCCCGAATGCCCCGCCCGGCGCTTGCGCCGGGCAGCGCCTTGGGCTCCGCCCGTTCGGCCCTGAAACGGTCCACCGG
>JPPB01000005.1 GCA_001483205.1 alpha proteobacterium 3107 | reverse complement strand
GGGCGAAATACCACGACGAATCGACGAATGTGTCCATGGTGTCGGTTTCGCGCCGGGCGGGTTTGCCGCAGGCCGGGCAAGGCGTCGCCGTCCATGTCGGGTGACGGTCAAGCGGATTGCCCAACTGATCGAAACGCACATCATCAGGCAGGCGGACAGGCAGGTTTTCCCGGCGCTCAGGCACAATGCCGCAATCATCGCAATAGACAACCGGGATCGGACAGCCCCAATAGCGTTGGCGGGAAAAGCCCCAGTCGCGCAGGCGATAGCGGGTGACGCCCCTGCCCCACCCTTCCCGTTCGGCACAGGCAATCGTTGAATCGACCGCCTCTTGCCCGGTGGCGACATCAAGGCCGGTAAAATGGTCAATCCACTTCACCTTTTCCGTCTTCGGCGGCACATAGGCCACAGCTATGGCCGGTTTCGGGTCGTCGAGTGACAGGAAGGCATCCTTCACCGGCAGACCGTATTTGCGGCAGAAATCCAGATCGCGCTGGTCATGGGCCGGGCAGGCGAAAATCGCCCCGGACCCGTAGTCCATCATAATGAAATTCGCCACCCAGACCGGCAGCTCCCATGCAGGGTCAAGCGGGTGGCGGACCCTGAGACCGGTATCAAACCCGAGCTTTTCGGCCTTTCTGAGATCAGCCTCTGCCGTGCTCGCCCGGCGACATTCGGCATTGAAGTCGGCAAGGTCGGGCATATCCGCCTCCAGCGCCCTGGCCAGCGGATGATCGGGGGAAATGCCGACAAAACTCGCCCCCATAAGCGTGTCGGGTCGGGTGGTGTAGACCTCGATTCGCTCCTGCCCGCCCGCCGGTTCGACCAAATCAAAAGCGAATTGCAGCCCGTGGGATTCGCCGATCCAGTTGGCCTGCATCGCGCGCACCCTGTCCGGCCAGCCCTCAAGACCGTCAAGCGCCTTCAGCAACTCCGCCGAATGGTCCGAGATTGCGAAAAACCACTGCTCGACTTCGCGGCGCTCAATCACCGCACCAGACCGCCACCCCTTGCCGTCAACCACCTGTTCGCGGGCCAGCACGGTCTGCTCAACCGGATCCCAGTTCGCCATGGCCTTCTTGCGATAGGCCATCCCCCTTTCCAGACAATCGATGAACATCGCCTGCTGCTGGCGGTAATAATCCGGGTCGCAGGTGGCAAACTCGCGCGACCAGTCAATCGACAGGCCAAGCGGTTTCATCTGATCCCGCATCACCGCGATATTGTCATAAGTCCACTGGTGCGGGTGGCCGCCCTCCTTAATCGCCGCGTTTTCCGCCGGAAGCCCGAACGCATCCCACCCCATCGGGTGAAACACGGTAAACCCGAGGGTTCTTTTGTAACGCGCCACCACATCGCCCATGGTGTAGTTGCGCACATGCCCGATATGGATGCGCCCCGAGGGATAGGGGAACATCTCCAGCACATAGTATTTCGGCTTTTCAGGCGTCGGCGGCGCAGCCTCAAACGCCCCGGCCTTCCGCCAGGCCTCTTGCCATTTCGGCTCTGTTTCCGCGGGAGTATAGCGATCCATGCCGGTCTCTCGAATGTGGCGGCACCGGGCGGGGGCAACGCGGGAACAACCCCGGCAAAACCATCCGCGCCCGCCCGCTCAGAGGTTATCCTCAGCGATGCGCAACTGTCGCGCGCGGGTCAGAATCGCGTCCTCAACCGCGCGCACCGTATCCGCATCAACCGCGCCGCCGCCCTGACGCTCCATCGCCAGCCTGAGCGCGCGGGCATCAAGCGCCGGGTCGGTGATATGAACCGTGGCACGATAGGCCGCCCCCCCCCCCGGCGGACGCCCGTATCCGGTGACAATCACGCCCGAGAACGGATCAGCCGCCTCAATCGGCAGAAAATCCAGCACCTCAAGCGCCGCCCGCCAGATATATTTGTTGACCTCTAGCGTGACATTCGGGTCGTCCCGGTTTTCAAACAGGTCGAAAACAGAACTGCGCCCCTCGCGCCCGTCCCCGGTATTGCCGCCCCCCACCCGCACATCGCCGAACAGGTTGCCTGACGTGCCGCAGGACGAAAGCGCCACGACGGACAGAATTGCGCACGGCAGGGTGAATAGCCTCTGAATGTTCATCGAAAACCCCGATACTGCTTGCAGACCCTGTTACCCAAGCCGGGGCAACGGGGCAAGACCTTTCCTGCGCGCCGTTCAACCCGCCCCGGCACGGGGGTGGCGGGAATACGCCCCCACAGGGGCAGGACTGTGGCAAAGCTGCATCATCTTGCTCAGCTCTTAACGAATGGCCCCCCGCCCCGCTTGCAATCGCCCCCTGAAAAAGGCGAGACAAACCCATAGCTCAATTCGGCTTCCCCTGGATTGAGGCGCATCTTTCAGGACAAAACAAGGGAAAACGAAATGAAAAAGGCACTCTTTGCAACCACCGCACTGGTCGCCACGAGCGGCGTCGCCTTTGCGGACATCAGCATCTCCGGCTATGCCGAGATGGGCGTCAGTGGCGGCGGTGGCGGTGACACCCAGTTCCACGGCGATTTTCATGTTGACTTCAAGGGCAGCGCCGAAACCGACGGCGGCCTGACCGCTGGTTTCAGTGCTCGGCTGGACAAAGGCAACTCTCCCTCAGAAGTAAACGGCGAAACAAATTGGGACAGCGAAACCGCCTTCGTCTCCGGCGCGTTCGGCACCCTGACCTTGGGCAAGACCGATGGCGGCTATGACTGGGCCTTGGGAGAGGTCGGCATGGGCACCGCAATCGCCGACAATCACACCGGACACGGCGGCTATAACGGCAATGGTGGTTTCGACAGCAACTATGGCGACCAGGTTCTGCGCTATGACAACACCTTTGGCGATTTCGGCTTTGCCCTGTCGATTGAAAGGGACAATGGCGAAACCACAGGTGCCAGAGACAATATCGCCTTCGGCGTGAAGTATACTGCGGCCATGGGCGGCGTTGATCTGGGCATCGGCTTTGGCTATGCCATAGGGTCGTCTAACAACATGGACGGCATGGACGCCATCCCTGACACTCCGGCAATGGATGCCAGTGTTGCGAATGGTGACTTCCTCGCCTATGCTCGTGCTATTCACGGTACTACGGCGACTCCGATTGACCTTGACGGTGATACGGCTACTCCTGCCGTTGACGTAAGCAGTATTGGTGACGATGGGATTCCTTGGACTTCCGACGACTACGTCATTACAGATGCCGGGGTGAACGGCATTACCGACTCAAGCGATAATACGTATGTCCTCAGAAGCACCCTTGATCATGCTGCCGTGCCGGGCACGGATCCCGTGCCTGCCACGAGCTCCGATCAGGATCTCTTCGGCATCTCGCTCAGCGCGGCGATGGCAAACGGTGTCACCTTGGTCATGAACTACTCTGACGGCTACCAGGGCGGTATGGATCAGTCCCACATCGGTATTGGTATCGGCTTCTCCAACGGCCCGGTCTCGGTGTCGGCCAACTATGGCGAATACAGCGAGAGCAATGCTGATGGCTTTGGTGTTGCGGTCAACTACGCCCTCGGCGGCGGCACGACCGTGATGGCTGGCTTCAACGACAGCGATAGCTGGTCGCTCGGCCTCGGCATGTCCTTCTGAGCCACACGCTCCGGACTTTTCGGAAAGGGCGGGGATCATCCCCGCCCTTTTCTTTTGCCGATAACGCCTTGCGCCACAGGCAAAGGCGTGTCATTCTCCGCATATCGAACGGAACAGCACAAAGATCATCCGGCGTCTGAAAGCCGAAGGTTGGGAACTGCGCAACGTCAGCGGGTCGCACCACCAGTTTGTAAGGGGCGACAAGCGCCTGACGGTTCCGCACCCAAGCAAGGATTTGCCGACCGGGACGGCGCGGGCGATTGCAAAGGCGGCGGGCTGGACATGACCGGCCGCCCCGCTTCGCAAACGGAGAGCACGATGAACGGTTACTACGCAATCGTCGAAAAGGATGCCGATAGTGCCTTTGGCGTTCGCTTCCCGGATGTCGAGGGCTGCTTTTCCGCCTCGGACGAAGAAAACCGCGTCTTGCCGAACGCGATTGAGGCGTTGAGCCTGCACCTGAAAGGGATGGCCGCATACCCGCCGCCGCGCGCATTAGAGGCCATCACCGGCGACCCTGACATCCGGTCGGCGCTTCGGAATGGCGGCTATCTTGTCTATGTGCCGCGCATCGTTTCACAAAACCGCCCGGTGCGGGTTGATCTTAGCTTCGGCGACAGCCTCGCGGCGTTGACCTGATTTCAGGGTGCGGCCTGCTTAAGCCCATGAACGGTTTGCAGAATCTCGGGGATATTCAGGGCCGGATCAGGGCGGCGGCCCGGCGCGCGGGGCGGGATGCGGGCGATGTCCGGCTGATTGCCGTCTCCAAGCGCCAGCCGGACGCCCGTGTGCACGACGTGCTCAGCGCCGGGCATCGTCTGTTCGGGGAAAACACCGTGCAGGAAGCCGCCCGCAAATGGCCCGGTTTTCGCGCAGAATTTGCGGACGCGCAGGTGCATCTGGTCGGCCCCCTGCAAACCAACAAGGCCCGTCAGGCGATGGGGCTGTTCGACGCCATCCATTCGCTGGACAGGCCCCGGCTGGCGCGCACCCTCGCGCGGCTATGTGCAGAGTTGGGCCATTGCCCAAGGCTGTTCGTTCAGGTCAATACCGGCGAGGAACCGCAAAAGGCCGGGGTCGCGCCCGGAAAGGCCGACGCCTTCATCGCCGAATGCCGTGACCTCGGCCTGCCGGTCATCGGGCTGATGTGCCTGCCGCCAGCGGACGAAGAACCCAGCCTGCATTTCGCGCTGCTGCAAAAAATCGCCCGCCGCAACCGGCTGTCGTGCCTGTCGATGGGCATGAGCGGCGATTTCGAGCGCGCCGTGGCGCTGGGGGCAACCCATGTGCGGGTCGGTTCTGCCATTTTCGGCCCGCGCGGCTGATTGCCGACGGCGCGGCGACCGGGTAATCCGGGTTCGGGGGGCCTGACGGGTATGGGCGGCTCAGCCCGGCGGCAACAGGCGTATGGCGGCAAAGAGCAGGCCGTTCAGCACGGCGATGCCGCCCAGAAGCCGCCAGGTGAGGTCGAATTTCGCTGTTTCGATCTCGCCGCGCACCGCAGCGATCTTTGTCTCCAGCGTCGCGCCCTGGACCTCGATCTTCTTGTCGAGCGCCGCGATCTCGTTGCGAACCTCTGCGATCTCTGTGCGGACCTCTGCGATCTCTGTGCGGACCTCTGCGATCTCTGTGCGGACCTCTGCGATGTCGGCACGCAGCTCTGCCCCCTGAACCTCAAGATCGGCCCTGGTGGCAACGCCCCCGGTGACGCCGGAGTGGATCGACAGGGTAATCGCCTCGGCCTGAGCCTGGGGAAAGCCCGCATCGCGCAGGCGCTGCACCTCGGCAATCGTGTTGAAGGCTGCATCAGCCATTGGCGTCTCCGCTCAGGTCACCCCCGCAAGATACGCGGTTTTTGCGCCGGTTTCCAGAGGGCATTCAGGGTCACGCCCCCCGGCGTGGCTCCGTGTCCGGGGCACCCTTCACGGCCCCGGCAAACCGGTCAAAAATCTCCCCGCCCGCCGCGATCACCTCGCCATGTTCCAGCGGCGCCTGCCCGTCACGAATGGCGGTGGTCAGCCCACCCGCCTCAGCCACCAGCAGCAGGCCCGCCGCGATCTCCGGCACCTTCACACCCCGCTCCCAATACCCGTCATGGCGACCCGCAGCCACATAAGCAAGGCTGAGCGCCGGGCAGCCCAGATGCCGCACACCCGCACAAACCGGTATGATTCGCCCCAAATCCCGCAGCATGGCCGGAAGCCCCTTGCCACCGGCGGCGGCGGGGATACCGGCGGCAAGGATGCACTCTGCCATCCGGTGCCGCCCCGAGACGCGCAGGCGACCCGCATCCATCCACGCCCCCGCGCCCTGCTCGGCAAAGAACAGCTCTTCGCGGGCCGGGTCATGGATCACGGCAGCCACGATCCGCCCCTTGTGCTCCAGCGCCACGGAAACGGCGAAATGCGGCAGGCCGTGCAGAAAATTGACTGACCCGCCAAGCGGATCGACGATCCAGCGTCGGGTCGGATCCTCGCCGGGCACCTCGTCGCCCTCCCCGGCCAGCCAGCCATAATTCGGGCGGGCCCCGCTCAGGTCTTCCCGCAGGATACGCGCGGACGCCACGGCAGCCCTGAAAGTAAAATCACCCGCGCCCTTCACCGACGCCTGCAAGTTCTCGACCTCGCGGAAATCCCGCGCCAGCGCGCGTCCGGCCCGGCGCGCGGCCCTGACCATGATGTTGAGATTGGCGCTGCCCCGCATGTCCGGCTCCTTCGGCCTCTTCGGCCCCTTTCAGAGCGCGCCTATACGCCCCGGCCCCCGTCTTGCCAAGGGCAAAGCCGGGCGACGGCGGTCACCTCATGGCCGGACCGGAGCAGAGGGCACAGGCCCGGCGCGCTTTTCCTGCCAGTCGAACAGATCATTGCGCACGATCCGCGCCCGAGGACGGTGCCCGGCGGCGCTCTCGTGGATACGCTCGGACCTGTCAGCACCGATGACCCGCCTGCGACGGGCGAGAAAGAACTTGCCCCACCCGCGCATGGTACCGGCCGAGGGCGCGCGGGCATCAGCGGGAAACCTCTGCCGCCACCCCTCTGGCAGAGCCAGCCCCAGGGCCTCAGCCCGCTCCAGCATCCAGACCAGCGGGATATTGGCCAGCGGGCGCGCGGCCCCGAACCCGCCGATATGCCCGCCGATGTCGGCATGACAGC
>JPPB01000004.1 GCA_001483205.1 alpha proteobacterium 3107 | reverse complement strand
CCCGCCCAGGCAGGCGGCTGCCCGGCTCGCTCAATATGCAGAGGCCTTTATTGGCCCCGGCCGGGCGGATGGTTCGCCGGGACAGAGGCGCGGACAGCCCGACAAAAGGGGTGCCCCTTATCCGCGGATAAGGGGGGTCCGGGGGCGGCTCGCCGTTTCTGTGAAAAGACCTCTGACTTATTGACACGTCAGTTGCCAAACCGCCCCGCCCGGCAGGGGCCGCACCTTATCCGCGGATAAGGGCCGCACCTCTGACCTATTGGCATGTCGGCCTCCAAACCGTCCCGCCCGGTCGCGCGCCCCTTGCCGGGCGCGGCCTTTGTCTCTTTACCGGCAGGGCTGCACGGGTCAGCGGAAAATTCCCCCGCCCCCCGTCCCAAGCATTCCCCTCTCGCACCCCGCCGCTCACTTGCGTATAAGCCAACCGAGCCAAAAGGGGAATCACTTTGATGACCGGGGAAGTGCCGCCCGCAGACAGGGCCAAATCCGCCGCCGCCGCCCAAGCGGTGCAACATATCAAGAGCGGAATGCGCGTCGGCCTCGGCACCGGATCAACCGCCGAACGGATGATCTGTCATCTGGGCAAGCGCGTCCGCGAAGAGGGGCTGAACATCCGCGCTGCCCCCACATCCGCGCGCACGGCGGACCTCGCCCGTCGGCTGGGCATAGACCTCATCCCCCCCGCTGAGGTGCGCCACCTGGATGTCACCATCGACGGCGCGGATGAGTTCGACCCCACCCTCGCCCTGATCAAGGGCGGCGGCGGCGCTTTGCTGCATGAAAAGATCGTCGCCGCGGCCTCTGAGCGGATGATCGTCATCGCGGATGCCAGCAAAGAGGTCAGCACCCTCGGTGCGTTCCCGCTCCCGGTCGAGATCATTCCCTTTGGCTGGCAATCCACCTCAGCATTGATCGGCAACGCGCTGGAAAAAATCGATATTCCGGGCCGTGAAATCCGCCTGCGTCGGGCCGGAGATGCGCCCTTCGTCACCGATGAGGGCAATCACATCCTCGACCTGCACCTGCACCGTATCGACGACCCGCGCCTTGTGTCGCGCGCGCTTAACCGGATACCGGGGGTGGTCGAGAACGGCCTGTTCATTGACCTCTGCAATACGGTCATCATCGGCCATGCAGATGGCCGGGTCGAGACCCGCGACCTCAGCACCGGCGCGGTTGAACAGACACATGTTTCACTTGCAGGGGCGGAACGCCTCTGCCCCCACCTCTGAGGCAAAGGGCGGTTTGATGGCGTTTGACTATGATCTGTTCGTGATCGGCGGCGGGTCCGGCGGTGTGCGGGCCGCGCGGCTGGCGGCGGCTGAGGCCGGGGCCCGTGTCGGGCTGGCCGAAGAATACCGCCTGGGCGGAACCTGCGTGATCCGGGGCTGTGTGCCGAAAAAGCTGATGGTCTATGCCTCGGCCTATCCGCAGGCCTTTGCAGAGGCCCGCGCCTATGGCTGGGATGTGACCGGCGGGGCGTTCGACTGGCCCCGTTTCCGGGCCGCGCTGGATGCAGAATTGACGCGGCTGGAAGGCGTCTATCGCACCAATCTGCACAAGGCCGGGGTGGAGATTTTCGATACAAGGGCGGTGATGCAGGACGCCCATACGGTGAGGCTGGCCGACGGGCAAACCGTCACCGCCCGGCATATTCTGGTGGCCACCGGCGCGCGCCCGTTCAAGCCTGACCTGCCGGGGATTGACCATGCGATCACCTCGAATGAGGTCTTCAGGCTGGACGCCTTGCCGGGATCGATTCTGATTGTCGGCGGCGGGTTCATCGCCTGCGAAATGGCCTGTATTTTCAACGGTCTGGGCGTTCGGGTGGCGCAGTTTTATCGCGGCCCGCAAATCCTGCGCGGCTTTGATGATGAGGCGCGCGAACATGTCGCCGGGGCGATGGTCGGGCGGGGCGTGGCCCTGCGGCTGAAGACCGACGTGGCGGGCATTGAAAAGACCGGTGCGGGCCTGAAGGTCAGATGCGCCGACGGGTCTGAAGAGGTCTTTGAGCAGGTGCTCTATGCGACCGGGCGGGTGCCGAACACCGCCGGGATCGGACTTGAAGAAACGGGCATAACACTCGGCAAACGCGGTGCAATTCAGGTTGATGGCTATTCCTGCACCTCTGTGCCTTCGGTTTACGCCGTGGGCGATGTGACGGATCGGCTCAACCTGACCCCGGTTGCCATCCGCGAAGGGGCGGCCTTTGTCGAAACGGTGTTCAGGGCCAACCCGACACAGCCGGATCACCATCTGGTGCCCAGTGCGGTGTTCACCCAGCCGGAACTGGGCACGGTGGGTCTGACAGAGGAACAGGCCCGCGCGCAGGAACCCGTTGAGGTCTATTCCACCTCTTTCAACGCCATGCGGCCCGCCTTTGCCGGGCGCGATGGCCGGGTGATGATGAAACTGGTTGTTTCGCGGGCCACCCGCCGGGTGCTCGGGTGCCATATTGTTGCGGACAATGCCGCAGAGATGATCCAGCTTGCCGGGGTCGCGGTCAGGATGGGGGCGACCAAGGAAGATTTTGATCGCACGGTTGCAGTCCACCCCACAATGGCCGAAGAACTGGTGACGATGAAGACTCCGGTGCGGACAACTTGAAAAATCCGCAGAAAAGGACCACTTTGACCACAACGTAACAGTGGATGGAACGGGAAAGACCCTCATGTCAGGAAATAACGGCGGCCCCTGGGGGGGTGGCGGCAATCGGGGCGGCGATGATGATCGCGGCAATCAGAACGGCGGGCGGCGACCCGAAAGCGCGCCCCAGATGCCCGAGATCGACGAAATCGTGAAAAAGGGGCAGGAGCGGCTGCGCGTCCTTATGGGCGGTGGCGGCGGGCGCTCTGGCGGCGGGCGCGGCGGTGACGGTGAAGGGCCGCGCGTCAGCCGGGGCGCTGTCGGGCTGGGCATTCTGGCGGCCATCGGGCTGTGGCTGTGGGCGTCCTTTTACACCGTGAAGCCGGAAGAGCAGGGGGTGGAGCTGTTTCTGGGCGAATATCTGCGCACCACCGATGACGGGCCGCATATGGCCTGGTGGCCCCTGGTGACCGCCGAGGTGCTGCCGGTGACAACCGAGCAGTCGGAAAATATTGGCTTGGGTGGAGATAGAGACCTGATGCTGACCACCGACGAGAACATCATCGACCTGGACTTTCAGGTGGTTTGGAACATCAGCGACCCGGCGAAGTTTCTGTTCAATCTCGCCGATCCGCAACAGACGGTGCGCTCGGTCTCGGAATCCGCCATGCGTGAAATCGTGGCGGAAAGCGAACTTGCCCCGCTTCTGAACCGCGCCCGCGCCATCGTCGCCTCACGCGCCGAGGATCTGATCCAGCAGACGCTCGATAGCTATGATTCGGGCATAAATGTGGTTCGGGTCAACCTCGCCAAGGCCGACCCGCCGCGGGAAGTCATCGACAGTTTCCGCGAGGTGCAGGCAGCAGAGCAAGAGCGTGACCGGCTGGAACGGCAGGCGGATGCCTATGCCAACCGGGTGCTGGCGGGCGCGCGCGGTGAGGCCGCGCAGGTGCTGGAAGAGGCCGAAGCCTATCGTGCGCAGGTCGTGAACGAGGCAGAGGGCGAGGCCAGTCGTTTCACCGCTGTGCTGAACGAATACCAACTTGCCCCGGAAGTGACGCGGCGGCGGCTCTATATAGAGACGCTGGAGCGTGTGCTCGGCAATGTGGACAAGGTGATTCTGGATGAAAACGCGGGCGGTGCGGGGCAGGGGGTTGTGCCCTATCTGCCGCTCAATGAGCTGCGTCGCAGCGGAGGAAACAACTGATGCGCAAATCGGCTATTCTTTTTCCCGCTGTCATCGTTGCAGTGGTGATCCTGTTGTCGTCTATCTTCATTGTGGACGAACGCGAAAAGGCTCTGGTGCTGCAATTCGGCCAGATCAGGTCGATCAAGGAAGAACCGGGGCTGGCGTTCAGAATCCCGTTCATCCAGCAGGTGGTGCGCTATGATGACCGCATCCTGTCGCTTGATACCCCGGCCATCGAGATCACGCCGTCTGATGATCGCCGCCTTGTGGTCGATGCCTTTGCGCGCTACCGGATCGCCGATGTGGTCCGGTTTCGTCAGGCGGTCGGCGTCGGTGGTATCCGGGTGGCGGAGGATCGCCTGACCAAGATACTGACCACACAGACTCAGGCCGTGCTGGGGTCCGAGGGCGTGACCTCAAACACCATCCTGTCCGAGGACCGCGCCGAGCTGATGGTGCGTATCCGCGACCTGTCGCAAACCCAGGCGCAGGCGCTGGGGCTGAATGTGATCGACGTGCGGCTGAAGCAGACCAACCTGCCCGAACAGAACCTGGCGGCCACCTTTGCCCGGATGCGGGCCGAACGGGAGCGCGAGGCGGCGGATGAGGTTGCGCGCGGCGAGGAAGCGGCCCAGAGGGTGCGCGCTCAGGCAGACCGCACTGTGGTCGAGCTGGTCTCTGATGCCCGTCGGGAAAGTGAGATCGTCCGGGGCGAGGCCGACGCGGAACGCAACCGCATCTTTGCCGAGGCTTACGGCGCGGATCGCGATTTCTTCAAGTTCTACCGCTCGCTCTCGGCCTATGAGACCGCGCTGAAGGGGGAAAACTCCACCCTTGTCATCACGCCGGACAGCGAGTTTTTCGAGTTTCTGGATGGTGACGGGCTGTAGGGGCGGGTTATGGGCGTTTCCTGGCTTTTCCTCCTGCTCGGCATGGTGATGGTCGTCGAGGGGCTGGTGCTGGCGCTGATCCCCGGACGGATGGAGGATATGCTGGCCTTCATCGCCAGAACACCCCTTAAGACCCGCCGCACCTTCGGGCTTTGCACTGTGGCTTTGGGGGTGTTGGTCATCTGGATCACCCGCATGTTGGCCGTCTGAACGCGCCGGGCGGAAAACTGCGCAGAAAACCGCCCGGCTCACGGTCATTTTATCTTTGGTGTATGCGGTGGCGTTGAACATTCCGGGGCCACGCCGAAATATGCAGTATCAACCATGAAACCCGCGGTTCTTGCCCGAAGAACAGCACATGAGCGCAAGGAGAATCCAGTGAAACATCAGGCGATACGTGTCCCTGCCGCCCCCCCGTCGGTCTTCGCCACCCATCTGGCGATCCTGCTGGGGCTGGCATTTGCGGTTTTGCAGGCGCTGGCGTCGCCCGCCCGTGGCGCGCCCGACAGCTTTGCCGATCTGGCCGAAACCGTCAGCCCGGCGGTTGTCAACATCACCACCACGTCTATGGTCTCTGTCCGCACCACCCCGTTCCCGATGTTGCCCGAGGGGTCTCCGTTCGAGGAGTTCTTCAACCGCAATTTCAACCGGAACCGCCCTGACGGAGAGCGGCCGAGAAGACGGAATCAGGCGCTCGGGTCCGGCTTTGTCATCTCTGAGGATGGTTTTGTCGTCACCAACAATCACGTCATCGAAAGCGCTGATGAGGTTCTGGTCGAGTTCTTTTCGGGCGAAAAGCTGCCCGCAGAGGTCATCGGGGCCGATCCCAACACCGACATCGCGCTTTTGAAGGTCGAAAGCGACGAACCGCTGCCCTTCGTGACCTTTGGCGACAGTGACACCGCCCGCGTCGGCGATTGGGTGATGGCAGTGGGCAATCCGCTGGGGCAGGGGTTTTCGGTGTCCGCCGGGATCATTTCCGCGCGGGGGCGGGCCTTGTCGGGCAGTTACGATGATTTCATCCAGACCGATGCGGCGATAAACCGGGGCAACTCGGGCGGGCCGCTGTTCAACATCGACGGCGAGGTGATTGGCGTGAACACCTCGATCCTCAGCCCGACCGGCGGGTCTATCGGGATCGGATTCGCGATGTCCTCTGTGGTGGTCGAGCCGGTGGTGGCGCAGCTTAAGGCGTTCGGCGAGACCCGCCGGGGCTGGCTGGGGGTGCGCATTCAGGATGTGACCGATGATGTGGCCGAGGCACTGGGGCTTGAAAAGACAGCAGGTGCGCTGGTCACCGATGTGCCCGACGGCCCGGCGGCAGAGGCCGGGGTTGAGGCCGGGGATGTGATCATCTCTTTCGATGGTCAGGACGTGGCTGACACCCGCGATCTGATCCGCACCGTTGGCAATACCGAGGTCGGCAAGGCCGTGCGCGTGGTCGTGTTTCGCGATGGCGAGACCCAGACGATACTGGTGACACTGGGGCGTCGGGAAACCGCCGAAGGGCTGTCCGGCGGCGATGATGATGCCGATCAGCCGAAGCGGAGTGTTGTGCTGGGGCTGACACTTCAGGAACTTGGCCCGGATATGCGCGAGGCGATGGACCTGCCGGAAGACGCCGAGGGGCTGATCGTTTCCGATGTGGACCCGGACTCAACGGCCCATGCCAAGGGGGTGCGGTCGGGCGATCTGCTCACCCAGGTTGGCCAGCATCCGCTGCGGCAGGTGTCTGACCTCACGGACCTGATCACCGAGGCCAGAGAGGCCGGGCGCACATCGGTGCTGATCCTGATTCGCCGGGGGGATGACCCGAATTTCGTCGCCCTGCCGCTGGACGAGTAAACATCGCCGGAGCAGGCATCAGGGGCGTCCCTTTCGGGGGGCGCCTTTTGCTTTGGAAGACCTCTGCATAATAGCTCAACCGGGCAGCCGCCTGCCTGGGCGGGCGCTTTTCGTGAAATTCCACATTGGCGATGTCTTTTCTATAAAGTCCATACGTTCCAAATAGTTGCAGCGTTTTGAGCGCCTGCCGGGGGGCAGGCAGGCGCTGCCCGGCGCAAGCGCCGGGCGGAGCATTTGGGGGGCGAT
>JPPB01000003.1 GCA_001483205.1 alpha proteobacterium 3107 | reverse complement strand
CGTTATGAATGAGGGACCAAAGGGGGGCAGGTCAGGTCTTTATAAGTAAGATGGAGTCAGAAAAGCGCTTACGGAACTCCAACTCAGAGATCCTATAGATGATACGATACCTGCCCACAGCCGGACTCATTATCCGCCTGCCGCCCGTCGCTGTCATTCCCTGAAGGCTTTGACGAAATAATCGGTGAGGGGTTTGGTGAGGTATGAGAGCGGTGTGCGTTCGTCTGTCCTGATCATGGCCTCGACGGGCATTCCGGGCAGAAGGGTTTGTTCGCCGAGGCGTTCGATCTGGTCGTCATCGGGCATGAGTTCGGCGCGGTAGTAACTGAGGCCTGTGGCTTGGTCGGTGAACACATCTGCCGACAGATTGACGACACGGCCCTGGATTTCCGGTGTCCGGCGCTGGTCGAAGGCGGGAAAGCGGAGCGTTGCGGGCTGGCCCGTGTAAAGCTGGTCCACATGGATCGCCTCGACTTGCGCTGCAATCAGAAGCGGCGTGTCTCGGGGCACTACGAACATCATCGGCCGGGCCGGTTCGATCACCGACCGGAGCGCGAAAACCTGGCTTCCATGGATGACACCGGCCACCGGGGCGCGGATGTCAAGCCGGGAGAGCCGCTCCTTCAGCGACAGGCGGTGCTCGGCAAGCTCGATCTCGCGGAATTGCAAGTCTCGCAGGGTCGTGATGGCCTCCTCGCGCCGCGCAGTCGAGAGGCGCAGGATTTCGATCCTGGTCGCGGCGACCCGCCCCTTGAGCCGGGCGATGTCGGCCTCCAGCCGCCCGATGTTGCCGATCAGCCCCGCCTCTTCCCGCCTGAGTGCGGTGACACGGGTGGTCTGGGTCAGGCCCTTCGCCAGCAGGTTCTGCTGATCGGCCAGTTCGTCCGCGATCAGGCCCACCTGCCTGCGCAGAGCCACGAGTTGGGCCTCTGTGCCGGTGATCTCGCTCTCGGTCTGGGCGATCTGCTTGCGCAGTTGCCCGGTTTCCCGGGCCAGCGTTTCAAGGCGGGCATTGAACAGGCGACGCTGACCGTCGACGAGGCCCTGAAGCCCAGGCGCGACCCCTGCTGGCGTCAGCAGGCTCTCCGGCAGCGTCAGGTCATCGGCCCCGTCCCGTTCCGCCTGCAATCGCGCTTTGCGGGCGAGTATCTCGAAAAATTGCCCCTCGACAATCGCAAGCTCAGAGGCGAGGAAGGTATCGTCAAGGCGCACGAGCAGGTCACCGGCGGCGACCTCATCTCCGTCGCGGACGAGGATTTCACCGACCACGCCCCCCTCGGGATGTTGGACCACCTGCCGGTTGGTCTGCACCTCAATGACGCCTGGGGCGATGATGGCCCCGGCAATCCGGGCCCGGAAGCTCCAGCCCCCAATCACACCCACGAGGATGAAAAGCGCTGCGAACCCGATCAGTGCCGGGAAGGTGATCCGCCAGGCCGGGCGGGGGGGCGATGCCTGCATGTCCGCCATCAGCCACTCACCTGCGTCAGGCCGCGCCGGATTGCGCGCGCATTCTGCACCATGGCGTCGAGCACTTCTTCGCGCGGACCGGCCTTCACGATCTGACCACGCTCGATGACGATCAGCCGGTCACATTCGGAGATCGCCGTCGGGCGGTGGGTCATGATCAGCGCCGCCTTACCCTCTGCCCTGAATGCCCGCACCGCGGCGTTGAGCGCCGCGCTGCCATCCGCATCCAGAGCTGAGTTGGGTTCGTCCAGAACCAGCAGCACCGGATTGCCATAGAGCGCGGGCGAGCGCAATCCGCTGCTTCTGCCCTCCCGACAAGCGGCTGTCATTGCCTTCGAGCATGGTGTCATAACCGTCCTCCAGGCTCAGGATCATCTCGTGGGCATTGGCCTTGCGGGCCGCTTTGATCACCGCCTCGGGGTTGGGATCAAGCGACATCCGGGCGATGTTTTCGGCCACGGTGCCGTTGAAGAGTGTCACCTGCTGTGGCAGATAGCCGATATGCCTGCCGAGGTCGCCTTGGTCATATTGATCCAGCGTCGCCCCACCCAGACGGATTTCCCCGGCAAGCGGCGGCCAGAGGCCGAGCAGCGCCCGGGCCAGCGTGGTCTTGCCCGATCCGCTCTTGCCGATCACGCCGATCGCCTCGCCGGGCGCGACCTGAAATGTGACGTTGCACAGGGTGGCGGCCTTCGCCCCCGGCGGCGTCACCGTCAACCCCAGCACGCCGAGTGCGGCCGCGGGTTTCGGCAGGGGCGTGCGCGCTGGCTCCGGCGGGGTGGCATCGAGGAACCGAGCGAGTGATCTCCAGGCGGCGCGCGCCTTCTGGATCATCGGCCACTGGCCGATAGATTGCTCAATCGGGGCGAGCGCGCGCCCCAGCAGGATTGAGCCAGCGATCATTGCGCCTGCCGTCATTTCATCCCGAAGCACATAGTAAGCACCCGCCGCCAGCATCGCCGATTGCAGGAACAGCCGCAGGGATTTGGTCAGCGCCGTGAAGCTGCCGGTCCAGTCGCTGGCGGCGATGATCTGGCCGAGCGCATCCCTGCGCTGGCGCATCCAGCGTGCCGATACATCCTGCTGCATCCCCTGGGAGTACACAGTCTCCGAAGCCTGTCTGGCCTGTTCGGCGAAGACATTGGCCCGCGCAGACACAGACTGCGCCTGCGCGATTTTTCTGCGGGTGAGTGCCTGATTGAAGAGTGCCACGCAGATGAGCAACGCGCCGCCTGCCACCGCGAGCCAACCCAGCATCGGATGAAGCACGAAAATGATCGCCACAAACAGCGGCGTCCACGGGATGTCCATCAGCGCCAGCAGTACCGGCGAGGCGCACAGCGTCTGGATGGCCTCCAGCTCCCGTGGTGCCGTGGCGGGGGCGGCCCGAACGCCCGGATCGACGGACCGCCGCATCGTCACCCCGAACACTCGTTCGTCGAGGTCCGACTGAAAGCGCGCCCCGAACCGTGCCGCGATCCGCCCCCGGGCAAAATCCAACAGCGCCATCAGCCCGTAGAGCGCCGCCACCAGCAGGAACAGCGCCGCCAGCGTTTCCTCCGAACGTGACCCCAGCACTCGGTCATAGACCTGCAACATGAACAGCGGCCCGGTCAGCATCAAGAGATTCACGAACACGCTGAACAGGAACGTCAGCCCCAAAGCCCACAAGCCGCGATTGCGGGCCGACTGAAGCTCGAAACGGGGCCGGGATGGGAAAGCGTTCAAGGAAAGATCTTTCGGGTCAGGTTTGAGGGGGTGCAGCGCGCCTTTCGGATCAGAGGCAACGGATGAGGGATCAGGTTTTGCAACTTTTCGGTTCGAGTTTGCCTCCTTCCAGGAACAGGGGCCATCATCTGATTTTCGGGCGCGGCTCCTCAGATATTTGACAACAATCAGACAAAGACGAATTCAGATTCGGTGAAATCCGTCGCTGCCGCGTTCAGAATTTTCAGCAGATCTCCATCGCCATAGGCGATGTCTACATCCGCGCCGTTCTGGGTGATGGTCAGGTCGCTGAACTCCAAACCGGTGAAGCGAATGCTGTCGTCAGTGACATTGTAATCGGTGATCCTGTCCGACCCGTCATCGGATTTGAACACAAACACATCTGCGCCAGCTCCACCCGTCAGAAAATCCGCGCCAACGCCCCCCGCAAGCGTATCAGCACCGGCACCACCAGAAAGTCGGTTACCCCCGGCATCGCCGGTCAATTGGTCATTATGAGCGCTGCCGGTCAGGTCTTCGATATTGATCAGCGTATCGCCTGTCGCATCACCCCCTGACGCAGTACCCGTGGTCAGATTGACCGTCACCCCCGCATCCGAACTGGTATAACTCGCAACGTCTCTCTTCCCCGCGCCGCCATCAAGCCTGTCGGCCCCGGCACCGCCTTCAAGCGTATCGGCACCTGCACCACCAGAAAGCACATCATTCCCTGTCCCGCCGGTAAGCGGGTCGTCACTGTTGCCACCAATCAGCACCTGACCCGGCGCAGACCACACCCGGCTGACAACGCCGTCGCTGGAGCCGTCCTGACCGTCTGAGTGCCAGGTGACCACGAAACCATCGCCCGGTAGCGCCGCCACAAACGGGGCGAGCTGACTATTGGCTGTCGTCAGGTTAAGCTGTATTTCATCGCCAACAGCCACGCCCGCCGCATCGTAGCGCTGGGCATAGAGACCCCAGAGGTCGCCGTCCTGATTCTTCGATTCCCATACCACCACGAAGCCACCACCGGACAGGGATGCCACGGACGGATTTTTCTGTGCCGATAAGGTATGGGTATTGACCTGGAATTCGTTCCCCGCGGCCACGCCGGACGCATCGTAGCGTTGGCCATGGACACCGTAGTTATTACCATCCTGATCCCAGGACTGCCACACCACTACGAAGCCGCCACCGGACAGAGACGCAACAGACGGGTTCGCCTGATCTAAACGAGTATGGGTATTGACCTGGAACTCGCCGCCCGCTGCCGCGCCAGCCGCATCGTAGCGCTGTCCGTAGATACCATACCCTGAGCTGTCCTGATACCGGGACTGCCACACCACCACGAAGCCACCGCCGGACAGGGACGCGACCGAAGTTTCTACCTGCTCCGACTGGGTATGGGTATTGACCCGGAACTCGCCGCCCGCCGCCACGCCCGCCGCATCGTAGCGCTGCCCATAGATACCATACCCGGAGCTGTCCTGAACCAAGGACTGCCATACCACCACGAAGCCACCACCGGACAAGGACGCGACTGAAGGTTCTGTCTGCTTCAACTGAGTATGGGTGTTGACCCGAAATTCGCTGCCCATAGCCGTACCAGACGCATTGTAACGCTGCGCGTAGACACCCCAGCCAGAGCCATCCTGATTCTCTGACTGCCACGCTACCACGAAGCCGCCACCCGTAAGCGCCGCAACCGACGGCTTCTCCTGATCCGACCGGGTACGGGTATTGATTCTGAACTCACTGCCCGCCGCCGCGCCGGAGGCATCGTAGCGCTGACCGTAAACGCCATTTTCAGAACCGTCCTGACCCGAGGACTGCCACACCACCACATAGCCGCCGCCTGTAAGCGCAGCAACAGATGTCGCGCTCTGCGCCCCGGTGCTGTGGGTGTTGACCAGCGCCTCATCGCTGACCACGGCTGAGGGCACAAAATCCGCATCCACAAGCGCCGTGGAGAACGCCGTCCGCGACACCCCTTTCAGCAGCACATCACCGGTGATCGCGCCCGCAGCATCCCGCTCGTAGACGATGCGTAGATCATCGCCTGACGTGATCAGTTCCAGACCCTCCGCGCCTGATTTCAGCCAGTCGAAGGCCAGCCGGTCCTGCGTCACATCAAAGTCGGAAATGGTATCGCGCCCGTCCCCATAGACAAAGCGAAACACATCCGCACCCGCGCCGCCATACAGGCGATCATTCCCTGTCCCACCGACAAGCACATCATCGTCGCCGTAGCCATACAGAGTGTCATTGCCACCAAGGCCAAAGAGATTGTCTCCATACGATGTGCCGCGTAGCACTTCACCACTGTTGCTGCCCTCAACAATCGTCCGGCTCAGAATGTCGTCCAGCGTCCAGGTCACGCCGTCAGAAAAGACGATCTTCTCAATCCCCCTGCTATCGCTGTCACTCCAGAACTGGTTAGCGACCGTCAGCACCTCGCCGTCCGGCCGGATGGTGATCTTCAGGTCATAGCTGCCGGATATGCGGGTCAGGGCCACATCACCAGAGGCAACATCCGTCAACTCCAGTGTATCTGTCTCAGCCAGTGATGTGCCTGTGTCATCAATCGTGTCATTGCCATCGCCCCTCGACCAGCGATATGTGTCAGACCCGTCGTCACCATGCAGGCGGTCAGCACCCGTCCCGCCGACAAGCACATCATCGCCACCGTTGCCAGACAGAGTATCATTGCCGCCCAATCCGAAGAGATTATCGCGATGTTCCAGGCCGCGTAGTGTATCGCCACTGTTGCTGCCCTCAACAGTCGTCCGGCTCAGAATGTCGTCCAACGTCCAGGTCACACCGTCAGAGAAGACAATCTTCTCAATTCCCCTACCATCGGCGGTGCTCCAGAACTGGCTGGTAACCGTCAGCACCTCACCGCCCGGCCGGATGGTGATCTTCAGGTCATAGCTGCCGGATATGCGGGTCAGGGCCACGTCACCAGAGGCAACATCCGTCAACTCCAGCGTATCGGACTCAGCCAGTGATGTGCCTGTATCATCAATCCTGTCGTTGCCATCGCCCCTCGACCAGCGATATGTGTCAGACCCGTCGTCACCATGCAGGCGGTCAACACCCGTCCCACCGACCAGAACATCATCGCCACCGTAGCCATACAGCCTGTCATTGCCGCCAAGCCCAAAGAGATTATCGCGATACGCGCTGCCGCGCAACGTATCACCACTGTCGCTGCCTTCAACGGTCGTATGGCTCAGGATGTCGGCCAGCGTCCAGGTTACGCCATCGGAAAAAACAATCTTTTCAATTCCGTTGCCATCGGCGGTGCTCCCAAACTGGCGAACAACCGTCAGCACCTCGCCGCCCGGTCGGATGGTGATCTTCAGGTCGTTGCTGCCGGATGCGCGGGTCAGGGCCACATCACCAGAGGCCACATCCGTCAACTCCAGCGTATCGGTCTCAGTCCGTGATGTGCTGGTATCATCAACCCTGTCATTGCCATCGCCTCTCGACCAGCGGTAAGTGTCCGATCCTTTACCGCCATACAGGCGGTCAGCACCCGTCCCGCCGACAAGCACATCATCGCCACCGTTGCCAGACAGCCTGTC
>JPPB01000002.1 GCA_001483205.1 alpha proteobacterium 3107 | reverse complement strand
ACCCACGGGCCGAACAACAGGCCCTGTTTCTTCATCGAGGCGAAATTTTCGCCATTGATCCAGATCAGATCAACCGCGCCGCCCTCGTCCTGCCCGGCGGCCTTTTCGGCGACCACGCGGCTGACGGCATCGGCGGTGTCGGTCAGTTTGACATGTTCAACCACAACCCCGTGGCGCGCCCTGACCTGCTCGCCCAGCCAGGCGATGAAATCGTTGATCTGCTGCGACCCGCCCCAGGCGTTCCAATAGACGGTCTGGCCGCGCGCTTCCTCAAGCACCGCCTGCCAGTTCGCCGGGTCAGGCTCTGCCCGGATCGGTAGTGCCGCCGCCAGCGCCAGCCCCGCCGCCGTAATCAGGTGTTTCATGTCGGTGCCTCCTTTGGCGCAATCTATCGTTTTTGCCCGGCTCACGGGTCCGCATCATCGGTGTTGGGAAAGACCATCCGCGCCAGCAAAACGCGCGAAACAGCGGTGATGAAGCACAGAACGCCACCCCCCCAGGCGAGGGGCACGAACCAGCCGGGCCAGAGGCAAAGCGCCGCCAGAAAGATGATCGTTTCGGTGCCTTCCATCAGCCCCCCGGTGAAGTAGAGCGACTTGACGCCGCGCGCCTCGGTGCGCATCTGCCTCTTTTCCGCGAGGATGGCAAAGCCCAGGAAGGTCGCACCGTTGAAGTAAAAGCTCGTCAGCAGGAATGCCCCGGCCATGGCGTTGGCCACCGGGTCAAGCCAGACGAACGCCATCGGGATCGCGCCATAGAACAGAAAATCAGCGGTGATGTCGAGATAGCCGCCGAAATCGGTCTTGCCGCGGGCACGGGCGACGGCACCGTCAAGCCCGTCGGCAACCCGGCTGAGCAAAAGCGGCAACAGCGCCCAGTCCGGCGCGCCGAGTGCGATCATCGCGGCGGCGATCAGGCCAAGAGTCAGACCGGCAAGGGTAACGGTGTTGGCGCTGACGCCCCGGTGGGCGAGCACGCGGCCCGGCACGCACAGGATCGGGTCGATGGCTTTTCTGGCTGCGGCGTCAAGCATCGCCTGTTCCCTTCGCTGGTGGTCGGTTGCGTTGTGAAATAATGTCGGCGATTTTGCAACCGGTGGCGGGGGCCTTGCCGGTGTGACCTCGGGGAAGGGACGTGAAGTTCCGGGTTTTGCAAGGCCCCTCTTTGGCCACCACCGTGGTTGACCGGCACTGGTCCCCGTTATAAACCCGTGAGAGCCAAGGCCCGCGCCTGACGCCACCGAGGAGCCGAACGTGGAATATCTGTTGAGAGAGTATCTGCCGATCGTGGTTTTCCTCGGGCTGGCGATCGGACTGGGGGCCGCCCTGATGCTGGCCGCCGTCGTTCTGGCCGTCCGCAACCCGGACCCGGAAAAGGTCAGCGCCTATGAGTGCGGGTTCAACGCCTTTGATGACGCCCGGATGAAGTTTGATGTCCGCTTCTATCTGGTCGCGATCCTGTTCATCATCTTTGACCTCGAAATCGCGTTCCTCTTTCCCTGGGCGGTGGCCTTCAGGGATGTCGGGCCGGTGGGGTTCTGGTCGATGATCGTTTTCCTTGCGGTGCTGACCATCGGCTTTGCCTATGAATGGAAGAAGGGGGCGCTGGAATGGGATTGAGCGTGCCGGGCAACGCCGCTGGCCCCGACAAAGAGGTCGAGACGCAGGAAATGAACCGAGAATTGCAGGACAAGGGCTTTCTGCTGACCTCGGCCGAGGATGTTATCAACTGGGCACGCACCGGCAGCCTGCACTGGATGACGTTCGGGCTGGCGTGCTGTGCGGTCGAGATGATGCACACCTCGATGCCGCGCTATGATCTGGAGCGTTTCGGCACCGCGCCCCGCGCCTCTCCGCGCCAGTCCGACCTGATGATCGTGGCGGGCACGCTGACCAACAAGATGGCCCCGGCGCTGCGCAAGGTCTATGATCAGATGCCGGAGCCGCGCTATGTCGTCTCTATGGGGTCATGCGCCAACGGTGGCGGCTATTATCACTACAGCTATTCGGTGGTGCGCGGTTGTGACCGGATCGTGCCGGTTGATGTCTATGTGCCCGGCTGCCCGCCGACAGCAGAGGCGTTGCTCTACGGGCTGTTACAGCTTCAGCGCAAGATTCGCCGCACCGGCACGATCATACGATAGGAGCCGCCCATGTCCGAGGCGTTGCAGGAGCTTGGCGCGTATCTTGAACTGAAGCAGCCGGACGCCGTTCTTGGCCATTCGGTTGCTCATGGCGAGCTGACGGTGGATGTTGTCGCCCGCGCCCTGCCGGTTCTGGTCGAATTTCTGAAGGTCGATCAGCGGTGCAGGTTCTCGACCCTTGTGGACATTACTGCCGTTGACCGCCCGTCGCGCGACAGGCGTTATGATCTGGTCTATCACTTCTTGTCGATGCGCCGGAATCAGCGCATCCGGCTGCGCGCCGCCCTGCGCGAGGATGAGGTCGCGCCCTCGGTCGTTTCCGCGCATCCATCGGCCAACTGGTTCGAGCGCGAAGTGTTTGACATGTTCGGCATTCTGTTCTCCGGCCACCCGGACCTGCGCCGCATCCTCACCGACTATGGCTTTCGCGGCCACCCGTTGCGCAAGGATTTCCCGACCACCGGCTATACCGAGGTGCGCTATGACGAGGCGCAAAAGCGTGTGGTCTATGAGCCGGTCAGTCTGGTTCAGGAATACCGGCAATTTGACTTCATGTCGCCCTGGGAGGGGGCCGAATACATCCTGCCGGGGGATGAGCAGGAGGACGCGCAATGAGCGATGTTCTGCGCGGGGCCTGCCTGTGCGGTGCCTGCGGCTTTTCCGCCGCGCCGGGGCCGAATGCCGGGGCCTGTCATTGCGGCATGTGCCGGAAATGGACGGGGGGGTTTTTCCTGTCCGTTGATTGCGGCGCGTCGGTGCGCTTTGATGCGGGCGCGCCGGTGGCCTCTTACAAGGGCAGCGCGTGGGCAGAGCGGGTTTTCTGCCCGAAATGCGGGTCGTCGATCCTGTGGCAGACCCAGGACGGCGCGCATCAGCATGTGTCGATCCAGTGCTTTGACGATCCCGGCCAATTCACCCTTGGCGTTCAGGTCTTCATCGACCGAAAGCCCGCCAATTATGCGCTCAACAACCAGACCGAAATGATGACCGAGGCAGAGGTGTTCGCCATGTTTGCCCCGGAAGCGGAGGCCCGGTGATGGCAGACAGGTCCAGAGGATACGAAGACGCCCTGACCGGCGAGCGGAAAATCCGCAATTTCAACATCAATTTCGGGCCTCAGCACCCGGCGGCGCATGGGGTGTTGCGGCTGGTGCTGGAGCTTGATGGCGAGATCGTCGAGCGTTGCGACCCCCATATCGGGTTGCTCCACCGGGGCACCGAAAAGCTGATGGAAAGCCGCACCTACCTGCAAAACCTGCCCTATTTCGACCGGCTGGACTATGTGGCCCCGATGAATCAGGAACATGCCTGGTGTCTGGCGATTGAAAAGCTGACCGGAACCCGTGTGCCCCGCCGGGCGCAACTGATCCGGGTGCTGTTTTCCGAGATCGGCAGGGTTCTGAACCATCTGCTGAATGTCACCACCCAAGCGATGGATGTGGGCGCGCTGACCCCGCCCCTATGGGGGTTTGAAGAGCGCGAAAAGCTGATGGTGTTCTATGAACGTGCCTGCGGGGCGCGGCTTCACGCCGCCTATTTCCGCCCCGGCGGGGTGCATCAGGACGTGACGCCCGCGCTGCTTGACGACATTGAGGCATGGGCCGGGGCGTTCCCGAAGGTGCTCAACGACATTGACGGCCTGCTGACCGAAAACCGCATCTTCAAGCAACGCAACTGCGACATTGGCGTGGTGAGCGAGCAGGATATTCTCGATTGGGGCTTTTCCGGGGTGATGGTGCGCGGCTCCGGTCTGGCGTGGGATTTGCGCCGGGCACAACCCTATGAGTGCTATGACGAGTTCGACTTTCGCATTCCCGTCGGCAAGAACGGCGATTGCTATGATCGCTACCTGTGCCGCATGGCCGAGATGCGCGAGAGTGTGCAGATCATCCGTCAGGCGGTTGACAAGCTGCGCGCGCCCGAGGGCGGGGGCGATATTCTGGCGCGCGGCAAGCTGACGCCGCCTGCGCGGGCCGAGATGAAGACCTCAATGGAAGCGCTGATTCACCACTTCAAGCTCTATACCGAGGGGTTTCGGGTGCCGGAGGGTGAGGTCTATGCCGCTGTCGAGGCCCCCAAGGGCGAGTTCGGCGTCTATCTGGTTGCCGACGGCACCAACCGGCCCTATCGCGCCAAGATACGCGCGCCGGGCTATCTGCACCTGCAAGCGATGGATCACATCGCCACCGGGCATCAACTGGCGGATGTTGCCGCCATCATCGGCACCATGGATGTCGTTTTCGGAGAGATTGACAGATGAAACACCTTGGCTTTTCACTTGCGGCCCTGATCGCCGCCACGCCTCTGGCTGCGCTGGATTCCAGGCACACCACCGGTCTCGGACAGGTGATTGAGGAGTCTATCGGCTATGTCAGCATCCGCGAGGGCGTCATTCTGATCGAAACACGCGAGGGAGGCGTATTTTGCAAATTCGATGTCAGCGACACGGATTTTCAGGATTTTGAAGACAGCAGATCGGCAGGCAATGCCGGTGTGACGTGCATCCCTTATGATGTCATGGACACCAGCACCGTTTCGGCGGACAAAAGAACGCTCAGCAGCATGATCGATAGCTCGGTGGCTTACGAGAATGTGCGTGACGACGTAATCATCCTGGAAATTGATCAGAGTGCGGTTTTGTGCCGGATCACGCTGAGCGATGCGGATTTCGCGCGGTATGCTGATGAGGGGCGCAACGGCATTCAGGATGCGCGTGCCGTCTGCATTCCGGCGGATCAGTTCGGAACAGAATAATGCTCCGCCGTCTTCACCCTGACCAGCCCGAGAGCTTCGCCTTCACCCCTGCCAACCGGGCGTGGGCAGAGGCGCAGGTGACCAAATACCCCGAGGGGCGACAGGCGTCCGCCATCATCCCGCTTATGTGGCGCGCGCAGGAGCAAGAGGGCTGGCTGTCGCGCCCCGCCATCGAATATGTCGCCGACATGCTGGGGATGGACCATATCCGCGCGCTGGAGGTGGCGACCTTCTATTTCATGTTCCACCTGCAACCGGTTGGCGCGACTGCCCATATTCAGGTCTGCGGCACCACATCCTGCATGATCTGCGGGGCCGAAGACCTGATCGCCGTCTGCCGCGAAAAGATCGCGCCTGCGCCGCATCAGGTGTCGGACGACGGCAAGCTGAGCTGGGAAGAGGTCGAATGTCTGGGGGCCTGCACCAACGCGCCCATGGCCCAGATCGGCAAGGATTATTACGAAGACCTGACGGCGGAACGGCTCAGTGGGATCATCGAAGAGCTTCGCGCGGGCCGTGTGCCGGTGCCGGGGCCGCAGAACGGGCGCTATGCGGCGGAACCTCTGTCCGGCCTGACCAGCCTGCGGGACGCCGGGGGGGATGGCCGGGCGCAACATAACGGTTCCGTCCAGCGCGCGGTGGAGTTGGGCGAGACGGTGAAGCGGATTGACGGGACCGAAGCGCCGCTTGTCACGCCGTGGCTTGGCAAGCGGGCGATGGCGGCAAAGGCGGGCGCGCAGGCAAAAGCGGAAACCACCGGGGCCGCGCCCGAACCCCTCACCGCGCCACGCGACGGCGGGGCGGATGACCTGAAACGGCTGAAAGGTGTCGGGCCAAAACTGGAAAAGGCGCTGAACGGGCTGGGGGTCTATCATTTCGACCAGATCGCGGCGTGGACAGCGGATGAGGTCGCATGGGTGGCCCGCCGCCTGAAGGTCCGGGGCCAGAGCACACCGGGCGACTGGCCCGAACAGGCAAGAGCGCTTGCCGGGGCGGGCGGCAGGGGCGCAGACGCATGAGGCGCGCATGACCATCACGCCTGAGCAGGACAATATGGCCGCAAACTGGCAGAACCGGACGCTTTTCGTCGCTGACAATATTCACGTCATGCGCGGCATGAACAGCGACAGCGTTGACTGCATCGCCACCGATCCGCCGTTCAACGCCAAGCGGATGTTCAACGCGCCTCTTGGCTCCAGGTCTGCGGACCAACGTTTTGATGACAGATGGCGCTGGGATGAAGTGACGGATGAATGGCATGACCTGATTGCCAGTGAACATCCGGCGATCAAAGAGATCATTGAGGCCGCGGCGGTCATAGAAGGCGGCCGTGTGGATCAAAAAACCGGCAGGATCGACACCGGGCGCACCGTGAACTCGATTGCCGCCTATCTTGCCTATATGGCCCCGCGCATTATCGAGATGCAGCGCATCCTGAAACCCACCGGGGTTCTGTTCCTGCAATGCGATACGGCGGCAAACGCATATCTTCGGTTGCTCTTGGACGGAGTATTTGGCCGCAGCCGGTTCATTAACGAGATAACGCGACGCAGGGCAGAAGCAAAGAATGATCCGGAGCGCCGTCTTGGAAACAATCACGACACGATTTTTGCCTACGGGAAAAGTCGCAAATGGAAGTGGAATCCTTCCTATGAGCCATACGACTTGAAGCGTCTTCAACAGAAATACACAAAACGCGAAATGAAAGAGTTGCCGCTCGCAGACCAAAAAACGTTGGAGCAATATGACAGGATAGAGCGAGGAAGACGATACACTCTCGACAATTTGACAAGTCCACAAAAGAACCGTCCGAACCTGACCTACGAATTTCTTGGCGTCGAGCGGGTATGGCGCTGGACCAAGGAACGCATGGAGAAGG
>JPPB01000001.1 GCA_001483205.1 alpha proteobacterium 3107 | reverse complement strand
GGGAACGCCGCTGGCGGGCGGCTCAGACGGCGCGGCTGCATCAGGTGCCGGTTCTGATCCGTGATCTGAGCGATGCCGAGGTTCTGGAAATCGCCATTATCGAGAACATACAGCGCTCTGACCTCAACCCGATTGAGGAAGCGAGCGGCTATAAACAGTTGATGGATCGGTTCGACCACACCCAGGAAAAGCTGTCGCAGGTGTTGTCGAGAAGCCGCAGCCATATCGCCAATCTGCTGCGCCTGTTGCAGTTGCCCCATGAGGTGCAGGGCCTGCTTGAAAGCGGCGATCTGAGTGCCGGGCACGCGCGGGCGCTGGTCACCTCTGACGATCCGTCTGCACTCGCCCGTGAGGTGATTGCCAAGGATCTGACGGTGCGGGAGACCGAAGACCTGGCAAAAAGCGGGCCAAAGCCGAAAAACGAGAAACTGGCCAAAACGGTGGAGAAAGACGCCGATACACGGGCGCTGGAGGCCGATCTTTCCGCGAATATCGGCATGAAGGTCATCGTTCGCCACACACGGGGGAAAGAGGACGGGCAGATGGTGATTAGCTATAAGACATTGGAAGATTTGGATGAATTGTGCCGCCTGTTGTCCGCTGCCCCGCCGGGGATGCGCGGCTGAAACTCAGTCTGCCGCCAGCAACCGGCGCAGGATTTCGTTCAGGATCAGGCGGCCCCCGGACGTGACGCGCAATATTTCCGGCGATGTGTCGATCAGACCGGCCCCGGCGAGCTCTTGCAGGACAGTTGCAGAGAGCGGCGCGCCCGCCAAAGCCCTGAACCGGCGCGGGTCAATGCCGGCGGTCAGCCGCAACCCCATCAGCAGCATCTCCGTCGCCTGATCCCTGCCGGACAGGGCCTCGGTTGTCCCGGTGCCGTCGCCTTTGTTTTCAACCGCTTGTAACCATTTTTCCGGCGCGCGACAGGCAACGGTGGCAAATTTACGCCCCCCCAGCGTCAGGCGGCCATGGGCACCGGGGCCGATGCCGCCATAATCGCCATAATTCCAGTAAATCAGGTTGTGCCGGGAGTCCGCACCCCCCCGCGCATGGTTTGAAACCTCATATCCGTGAAAGCCCCGCGCCGCGCACAGCTCTGCGGTCAGCTCATACATATCCGCCGCCAGATCGTCAGAAGGCAGGCCGCGCAACAGCCCGCGCGCGTGGCGGTCGCCGAAGGCGGTTCCGGCCTCGATGGTCAACTGGTAAAGCGACAGGTGGTCCACCGCCATCGACAGCGCCCGGTTGAGTTCATCGCGCCACGCCCGCAGGCTCTGGCCCTGCCGCGCATAGATGAGGTCAAAACTGACCTGCTCAAACACCCCGCGGGCGGTCGCAAAAGCCGCCAGCGCCCCGGCGGTGTCATGCAGCCGCCCCAGACGGCGCAGGTCATCGTCATTGAGCGCCTGCACCCCCATCGACAGCCGGTTGACGCCGCCGTCGCGATAGGCGCGAAACCGCCCGGCCTCGGCGGATGTCGGGTTGGCCTCCAGCGTGATCTCGATGTCATTGGCCAGCGTCCAGCGCGCCCCGATCCGCGCGATCAGGGCACCGACAAGCGCCGGGTCCATCAGGCTGGGGGTGCCGCCGCCGAAAAACACCGATTTGAGGGTGCGGCCCGGCGTCAGCGCCGCGATGCGGTCGATCTCGGCCAGATAGGCGCGTTGCCAGCGGCCCTGATCAATCCCCGCCGCGACATGGGAGTTGAAATCGCAATAGGGGCATTTCGACTGGCAAAACGGCCAGTGGATATAGAGGCCAAAGCCCCCGTTCTGCCAGTCTTCAGTCAAAAGACCTTTGCCTGTTGACCGGTTGGCCGAGCCGGGCAGCCGCCTGCCTGGGCGGGCGCTTTTCGCGATAGTCCGTATTTGTGATGTTTTTGCCATAAAGCCCATACGTTCCGACTGGTTGAGGCGTCTATAAGCGCCTGCCGGGGGGGCAGGCAGGCGCTGCTTGGGCAGTTCCGCCGGGCGGGGGATTGGGGGGCGATACAGCCTTATGCAGAGGTCTCCGTTATGTCGAGATTTTGTCAAAACATCCGGCAACCAGTTTGGCGAAGGCACGGGCGCGGTGGCTCATCGCGTGTTTGCGGGCCGGGTCCATTTCGCCGAAGGTCTGGCTTTCGCCGTCGGGGATGAACATCGGGTCATAGCCGAACCCCCGGTCGCCGCGCGGCGGCCAGGTCAGGGTGCCGGTGATCCGGCCCGCGAACACCTGATCATCGCCGTCGGGCCAGGCGAGGCACAGGGCGCAGTGAAACGCGGCGCTGTGCGGGGGCGGGGCCGCGCGCTCCTCCAGCAGCGCCCGGACCCGGCGCATCGCCAGGGCGAAATCGCGCCCGTCCGGGGTTTCGGCCCAATCAGCGGTGTGCACCCCCGGCGCGCCGCCCAAAGCATCGACGGCAATGCCGCTGTCATCCGAGAGCGCAGGCAGGCCGCTTTCCCGGGCCACGAACCGGGCCTTGATCCGGGCGTTCCCGGCGAATGTGTCTTCGGTTTCTTCCGGTTCCGGCAGGCCGAGCTCTGCGGCGGACACCACGCTTGTGCCATAGGGGGCCAGCAACGCGGCGATCTCCCGCAATTTGCCCCGATTGTGCGACGCCAGCGCCAGCCTGCCCCCCGCCAGCCCGCGCATCACGCACATGCCGCGATCTGGGCCGCCGACAGCGCGCCCGCGCCCTTTTCGGCCAGGTCCATCAGCGTCGCCATCTGGTCACGGGAAAAGGTCGCGCCCTCGGCGGACATCTGAACCTCGATCAGGCGCGACGCCCCGGCCATGACGAAATTGCCGTCGGTCCCGGCCTCGGAATCCTCGCGATAGTCAAGGTCGAGCACCGGCTGGCCCGCGTAAATCCCGCAACTGACGGCAGAGACCGGATCGCCAAGGGGGTCAGAGGTCACATCCCCGGCCTTCAGCAGCCTGTTGACCGCCAGCCGCAGGGCGACCCACCCCCCGGTGATCGCGGCGCAGCGGGTGCCGCCATCGGCCTGAAGCACATCGCAATCGATGATGATCTGGCGGTCGCCCAACACCACCCGGTCCACCCCCGCCCGCAGGCTGCGCCCGATCAGGCGCTGGATTTCCACCGTCCGCCCGCCCTGTTTTCCCGCCGCGGCCTCGCGCCGGGTGCGGGCGTGGGTGGCCCTGGGCAGCATCCCGTATTCCGCCGTCACCCATCCCAGACCGGTGTTTCTGAGAAACGGCGGCACGCGCTCGTCCACGCTGGCGGTGCAGAGCACATGGGTGCCGCCGATTTTGATCAGGCAGGCACCTTCGGCATATCCGCTGACCCCGGTTTCGATTGAAACAGGGCGCATTTCATCGGTTTTGCGGCCGGAAGGGCGCATCGCGGTGTCCTTATGTTATGTCCGGGCCTCAGATAACGGGGGCGGGCCGGAAAGCGCAAGCAGGATTGACGCGGCCCCTGTATAATTGCGACGACGTAAAATTGATCACAAGGTGCAACCCTGATCCTGTCGGGAGCAAGTGTCAGGTGTTTTGCCGGAACAGATGCGCGAACACCCCGAAGGGCCGCGTCCGGCCCGCACGGGGGGCGCAAACGCGCCGCCCCGTGGGGGGGGCGGCGCGGCCCGGCGTTCCGCCGGGCGGGATAGGTTGGCTACCGACGCACCCTTATGCAGATGCCCATTGACGCGACGGATGACTGGATTTTGTCTGCTCCGGCCCGTATTGTCCCGGACCGAGATGCACGAACACACCCAAATCCTTCAGGACATGACCGCCCGGTCGCGGGAAGTGTTTCGCCGGATCGTCGAATCCTATCTGGAAAGCGGCGAGCCGGTCGGGTCGCGCACCCTCAGCCGCGTCCTGTCGGAACAGCTTAGCGCGGCGACGGTGCGCAATGTCATGCAGGATCTGGAATTTCTGGGCCTGCTCGACAGCCCCCATGTCTCGGCGGGCCGGATGCCGACGCAACTGGGCCTGCGGCTGTTTGTCGATGGGGTGCTGGAGATCGACGACCTGTCCCATAATGACCGCGAAAAGATCGACGCGACCCTTGACGAGAAGGACGCCGATCTGGGCGCGACGCTGGATCGGGTCGGCGCGGCCCTGTCGGGGCTGACCCACGGGGCGAGCCTGGTTCTGACCCCCAAGCATGAAGCGCCGATCAAGCATGTGGAGTTTGTCCATCTTCAGCAGGACCGGGCACTTGTGGTGCTGGTCTTTGCTGACGGCTATGTGGAAAACCGGATTTTCGCGCCCCCTGCCGGACAGACGCCTTCCTCTCTGCGCGAAGCGGCGAATTTTCTGAATGCGCTGGCGCGGGGGCGCACCCTGTCGGAACTGCAAACCGTTGTCAGCCACGAGATCACGGCGCGGCGTCGGGAAATTGACGCACTGGCGCGGGAGCTGGTCGAAAGCGGGCTGGCCCTGTGGGAAAACGAAGGCGAGGCCCATGAGCGGCTGATTGTCCGGGGGCGCGCCAATCTGCTGGATGCGGAAACCAATACGGATGATCTGGAGCGCATCCGCCGCCTGTTCGATGATCTGGAGCGCAAGCGGGACATTGCCGAATTTCTTGAACTCACCGAGCAGGGCGACGGGGTGCGCATTTTCATCGGCTCCGAGAACAAACTTTTTTCACTTTCGGGTAGCTCTTTGGTGGTTTCACCCTATATGAACGCGGATCGGAAGATTATCGGAGCGGTCGGGGTGATCGGCCCGACGCGGCTGAACTACGGGCGTATCGTTCCGATCGTGAGTTATGCGGCGCAGAGTGTCGGGCGGCTGGTGTCAAAGCGGCTCTGACCGGGCCGGGGTTGAAGGACGAAGACGGGATGGCTGAGGCGAAGAAGAACGACGATTTTGCGGAAGAGGCCGGGGGTGCCGGGGACGACGCCGAAGAAACCGGGGATATGTCTGTCGCCGGGGATGCGGGGGACACCGGGGATGAAGACGCCGGGATTGACGCGCTTGAGGCGGTGAAGGCAGAGCGGGACGCCTTTCGCGACCGGTTCCTGCGCGCGCTGGCCGAGGCGGAGAATATGCGCAAGCGGGCCGAGAAGGACCGGCGCGAGGCCGAGCATTACGGCGGGTCAAAGCTGTCGCGGGACATTCTGCCGGTCTATGACAATCTGACCCGCGCGCTGGAGGCCGTCACCGACAAGCAGCGTCAGGCGAATAAGGCGCTGGTGGAAGGGGTGGACCTGACCCGGCGCGAATTGCTGAACGTGTTTGCCCGGCATGGGATCGAGCGTATTTCGCCCGAGGTGGGGGATGTTTTCGACCCGCTGGTCCATGAGGCGATGTTCGAGGCCCCGATGCCGGATACGGTCGCCGGAGAGATCATTCAGGTGTCCGCCGAGGGGTTTCGTCTGCGCGACCGGCTGTTGCGCCCGGCGAGGGTCGGGGTGAGTTCGACGCCGAAGACGCCGAAGGGGTGATTGGTCAGCTTGCTGTTGCCGCTTCTGGGGACGTTCTGTGAAAAACTTGCCAAAAAAGCCTTGATTGAGTGATTCCGGTGTGATTCACTGATTTGCGCAGAGATCCGGGCCGGGATCGAACCGGCGTGTCGGAGATTGCCAGCCCCGCGCCTAACCATTCGGCCACCAAGTCACTACATATCGGGCTAGCCACAACCTGTTGTGGCTAGCCCACTTCAGCAGACTATACATGACCAAGGCGAAGGGAGTCGAATCTTTTTTGTTTCGGAACTTGGAATCTTGCATACTGTGCCATTTGCCACTAGATTTTAAGCCATAACCCCACTGCAAGGGAGAATGGCATGACGAAACCCCAACTCTTCCTGTCGCCGGATCAAATCGCGGAAGTTGCAGAACGCCTTTACGACAACACGTTTCGCAGCAAATACGAAGGCGCGCACAACGGCAAGTTCCTGGCAATCGATGTGGTCAACGAGAAGGCCTACCTTGGGCAGTATCCTGAAGATGCCTTGAAAAAGGCTGGTGACGCTGTGCCTGACGGAATGTTTTATCTGGTTCGTATTGGTGAAACCGCAGCGTTCAATGTAGGATATATCGGTGAACAAGAAAGTGAACTGGACCGGTCGATTCGACCGCTCGCACATAGCTTACCTGGACTTCAGCCTGCATAGGGTTTCAGACGACTCGCACATTCCCGTGACCGGAATCATTGACACCGGATTCACGGGCTTCGTTCAAATTCCGGTATCTGAAGGGATCAGATTAGGGCTACTTGTGCCTCCGTATTCGGTAGGCAAAACACGTCTTGCCAACGGTGCTTTGCAGAAAATCATCCTCAAGACGGCAAAAGTTACGGTCTGTGATGAAACGCAGGATGGCACCTGCCAGATACCTTTGACAGCCAACAGTCCAATTCTGATCGGTATGGACTTTCTTCGGCGCTTTGAAAGGATGCTGATTGTCTCTTATAACATGGGCATTCATCTTGTTCCCGAAAAGCCAATTTCTTAGCCGTCCCCCTCCCCCGCCGCCAGAACTTTCAGCTCATAGATCAGCTCTAATGCCTGCCGCGCCGTCAGGTCATCGGGCTGAACCTCTGCAAGCCGCTCGAGCGCCGGGCAAACCACCGGCCCCGCCTTCGCCTCAGACCGGGCCGGGGGCGCACCCGAAAAAAGCGGCAAATCGTCGATCAGCGCCAGGCCTGCACCGCCCCCGCCCTCTCGCTCCCCTTTCTCCAGCGCGTCCAGAACCACCCGCGCGCGCTCGATAACCGCAGGGGGCAGCCCCGCCAGCCGGGCAACCTGCACCCCGTAGGACCGATCTGCCGCCCCCTGCCGGACCTCATGCAGAAAGATCACCTCGCCCTCCCACTCCCTGACCGTGACGGTCGCATTCGCCACCCCCGCCAACCGGTCGGCCAGCCGGGTCATCTCATGGTAATGGGTGGCGAACAGCGCCCGACAGCGGTTGG